>DRJH01000303.1 GCA_011052285.1 Gammaproteobacteria bacterium | reverse complement strand
GGATGCTTGGGCACCTGGTTTGAAGATGGTGATAATTTGTACCCGCCCCTCTTTGAACTCGATGGTCAGCCCCTTATCAGGGTAGAGTAGCTGACCGTTATTTCCGGCTTGACCGACTCCGAGCAGACTACGAACTTGCACCGACACCATTCCAAATTGCAGTCCATTGATAGTCTGATAGGGAGAGACCAGGTGCGCCCTGAATGACAGGCGGTTGACCCGGTTGTTCAGGCTGGTGACGATGATGTCGGTATTGCCAAGGCCTTGGTAGAGCCATTGCTGCTTGCGGCCCAAAAAACCGCTATTTTTTCGTTGCTGTGGTGGCCCCCAGGCTTTGATAACCTGTGATATCGGTTGTCCAATTCTAACTTTTTTCAAGCCCACGCCTGGTGTAAGGAAAATATCCTGCTGTAGGTACTTGAGCAGGTTCTGTAAACTTTGCGGTGATGAAGCCATGGCAGGTTCTGCCAGGAATGGCAAGCACAGCAGGGATATCGTGAGAAGTTGCCGCCAGCCAAAACCACCTATCGTGTATCGCTGTTTCATGACCGTCATCTTACCTGAAGCCATTGTTACCCGGCATCTGTTTTAGGCTCGGCGTCTGTTTTAGAATTTTGTTTCAGAATGAAATGTTCCAGTTGTCCATTGAGCATAATGATGATGCCACGTCGTCGCCTGATATCTTCATCTACATAATCAAAACTGTAGCGGCGCCGCCATACCAGGCGTTGCTCGGTCCAGACCAGTCGCATCGAGGACAGAGCGGCGGTTCCGTCCAGAAATTGCCAGCCCAGCTGCCGGCACTGTTGACTGGCCAGTCGGGTCGCCTGCTCCCGGGTATTGAGTGAGTCAATCACCAAAAGGACCAGAATGGCGACCAGGATCAGCCCGAGTATTGGTGACATGTGTCTCGCATCGGGGCGCTTACGTAACCGGGAACATTTTGCCGGGATTGAGTATTCCACGTGGATCAAATTGTTTTTTAATCCGACGCATCAAGTCCAGTGTCACTGGCTCGATTTCACGGCCAACATAATCCCGCTTCTCCAACCCGGTGCCGTGTTCTCCCGACAGAGTGCCCCCCAGCTGTAGAACCAAATCAAACAAAGCCTCCAGACAAGGTCGGGCATTGTTGGCCTGTGCTGGATCCTGGGTGTCGTACAGGAGATTGGAATGTAGATTGCCGTTGCCGGCATGGCCGAAATTGACAATGGGAATACCGAATTTTTCACTGATTTGCTGCAGGCCGTGGATCAGTTCCGGGATGCGGGAAACCGGGACGACGATGTCTTCATTTAGTTTGTTGGGGGCGATGGTTCGCAGTGCCGGGGATAACGCTTTACGTGCAGCCCAGATTCTCGTGGTTTCTGTGGCAGTTTTTGCAGTTTCCAGGCTGAGTAAGGCGGGTGAATCTGTGGCCTGCATCACCGCCTCAGTAGCCCGCGACATAACATCTATAGGACCATCAATTTCGATCAACAACATGGCTACAGCTGCGGTTGGCAGCTTGTTGTCGCCTTGCTGCCGGATTAATTGCAGACAAGCCTGGTCAATAAATTCCACGGCACAGGGCGTCAAGGGTTGTGCCATTAGCGCCACGACCGCTGCGGTAGTCGCTTCGACACTGGTAAACAGGGCCTGAAAGCTGATTTGGCTCTCTGGTAATGGGGTTAGTTTAAGCAGTGCCTCGGTAATGATTGCCAGGGTTCCTTCTGAGCCAACCAGCAGTCGGGTCAAATCGTAACCCACGACACCCTTGGTGGTGTAGACACCGGTACGCAGCGATTGACCATCGCCGGTTACGGCACGAAGCCCCAATATGTTGTCACGTGGTGTGCCATATTTTACTGCCCGAGGGCCAGCACCGTTAAAGCCAAGATTACCACCGACAGTACAAAATGCTGCGCTTGATGGATCCGGTGGCCAGAATAGGCCATGTTCGGCAGCTGCCTGCTGCAGATCCAGGTTGAGCACTCCGGGAAGTACTCGTGCGACCCGGTTTGCCGCATCAATTTGCGGTTTGGCTCGCATCCGTTCCAGACTCAGGACCACACCCCCTTCGATCGGTACGACACCCCCGGTTGTGCCGGTACCACGGCCACGCACGGTCAGAGGAGACTTTGCTTGATGACAGGCTTGAACGATGGCGACCACCTGTTCATGTTGTTCAGCGAACACGACCAGATCAGGTGCATGGTGTCGTCGCGAATTATCACTACCATAGACCCAGGTATCACCCGGGTCGGCTCGGACATTGTCGGTACCGACAGCCCGTTGCAAGATCACCTGTAGTTGATCGATACCGGCAGATTTGGCGGACTCGGGCATTTTATTGGCGAATTTTCTCAATCATAGCGGTGGTCGAGCGTGGGTAACGTATGGGGATGGAATGGACCTGACCACCATGCTTGAGTACAAAGTCGGCACCCACAATCTGTTGCGGTGTCCAGTCCCCACCCTTGACCAAATGGTCCGGTCGAATCAGGGAGATCAGGATTGCCGGTGTGGATTCATCAAAGGCGATCACCAGGCCAACCGAGGCCAGTGCGGCGAGTACTGCCATCCGATCCGCTAAGGGATTGATGGGCCTGTTATCACCTTTATCCAGCTGTCGAATGGAGTGGTCGCTATTGACAGCGACGAGCAGGCTGTTGCCGAGTTGAGCCGCTTGATCCAGGTAGCTGACATGACCCCGATGCAGGATATCGAAGCAGCCGTTGGTCATTACCAGCGGTCGTGACAGGGCCGCCAGCTGCGGTTTCAGTGTCTCCTGCGAGGCAACAATTTTATGTTCAAAGTTGATCACTGGCGTTGGATATATTCGAAGACCTTGACTACCCGGGTGACACCGCTGACCGAGGTGGCCGCTTTGGCAGCAGCATTGCCCTCTACCCGGGTTACCAGTCCCATCAGGTAGACCACGCTGGCTTCGGTCACTACCTTGATGTTGGTAGCACTGAGATTAGAGGCACTGAGCATGGCTGCCTTGACCTTGCCGGTAATCCAGGTGTCATTCGTACGGCTGCCGATTCCGGAACTCTGGGCAATACGGATCTGATTGATGACTTTGCTGGCTTCGGGGAAACCTCTGGCAATTTGTACCGCCCGCTGTCGCAGCTCGTTGCTGGGTGCTTCGCCGGTGAGCAGTACGATGCCGTTAATGGCGGTGGCGCTGATGTGAACCTTGGCCTGGCGCAACGTGTCGTCAAGTTTGAGCTCGGTGGCGATTTTGAGTTCGACCTTGTTATCGTCGACAAAATTGCCGGCGGTTCGTCGGTCAGAAGCGATATCAATGGAGGTAATGGAAGCAACTCCCACTGCGGTTGCGATGCAGCCGCTGGTGCTGATAGTTGCCACGGCCAGACCCGCAATCAGGACTAAGCGTAAACCGCGGTGATGGTTGTGAGTACCGCGTTTGAATCGTTGCGCTGCAGTGGTCATGTTTCCTGTTCCTCGGCAAAAGTACGGTCAATTAAATCACATAAACAATGAATCACCAGTCCATGGACCTCCTGGATGCGAGCGGTGGCACGCGTTGGTACACGAATTTCGATATCTCC
>DRJH01000302.1 GCA_011052285.1 Gammaproteobacteria bacterium | reverse complement strand
TTTTTTTACCGTCTGGATCCGTGCTCTGCCGGAAGATCACATGCAGCGGGTGATCAAACAAGGCGATCTGCGACCCATGGCAGGTAATCAGCAGGCTATGGAAGACCTCAAACTGATCCTGGAGGAACGTGATGGCAAATACCGTCTCGCCGACTTTAACCTCATGACATCCGGACAGACCATCGAGCAAAGTCTGGAGCAATTAATCGAACCCTGTACCAAATACCTGCAGGCAGGATAGCGATATCCATAACGTAACTATTCAGCGTATTCATCTTATGTCCCATTACGGCGTGTGTTCGTACTCGAATGCTCACATAGGACCTATATGCTCACATTCTCCGTGCGAAAATGCCTGGTACTGAACCAAAATCTAAATACGCTGAATCGCTACTTCATAACAAGCTTTTTTTACACGACATACCCACGAAAATGGAAATAATAAATAACAGAGAATGTGGAAAATACTTAATCTAGTCAACAACGCTATGGGACAACTTATGAAAGAAGCCTTTATCTGTGACGCTATCCGAACCCCGATTGGGCGCTATGCTGGTTCATTGTCGAGTATTCGCACGGACGACCTTGCGACCTTGCCGATCAAGGCCATAATGTCACGTAACCCGGATGTTGCCTGGCAGCAGTGTGATGATGTGCTGCTCGGTTGTGCCAACCAGGCAGGTGAGGACAACCGCAATGTAGCACGTATGGCTGCCCTGCTGGCCGGCTTGCCGGAAGAGGTCGGCGGGGTGACAATGAATCGACTCTGTGGTTCGGGTATGGATGCCGTCGGTACCGCGGCCAGAGCGATTAAATGCGAAGAAGCAGAGTTGATGATCGCGGGCGGTGTGGAATCCATGTCCAGGGCACCACTGATCGTCGCCAAAGCGAAGGCCGCATTTTCTCGTGAGGCACAAATGGCTGATTCCACCATTGGCTGGCGTTTTGTCAATGCGCATATGCGCGACACATTCGGCATTGATTCCATGCCTGAAACTGCTGAGAACCTGGCCCGAGAGCGACACATCAGCCGTGATGATCAGGATAGATTTGCACTACGCTCCCAGCAACGCACCCAAAGCGCAATCAGCGCAGGACGCCTGGCTGAAGAAATTATAGCGGTCAGCGTACCACAACACAGAGGAGCGGCCCTGTTAGTTGACACCGATGAGCACCCTCGTGCCAATTCCACGCTTGATAAACTTGCCCAGCTACGCCCGATAGTCACTGCTGATGGTACCGTCACTGCTGGTAATGCTTCGGGCATCAACGATGGCGCCTGTGCGCTACTTCTGGCCTCAGAACGGGCGATCCGACAGCAGCAGCTCGAACCAAAAGCCCGCGTTTTGGGTATGGTTACCGCAGGAGTAGCCCCCAGAATTATGGGTATCGGCCCGGTCCCGGCCACCCGCAAGCTTCTGCAAAAACTGGGGCTTAGACTGGATGACCTCTCGGTAATCGAGCTCAATGAAGCCTTCTCGGCACAAACCCTGGCAGTAAGTCGGGATCTGGGCCTGGATGATAACGATGAGCGAATCAATCCCAACGGTGGTGCCATCGCCCTTGGTCATCCGCTGGGCATGAGTGGGGCAAGATTATTGACCACAGCCACCTATGAACTACAACGAACACACGGCCACTACGCCCTGTGCACCATGTGCATCGGTGTCGGCCAGGGTATTGCCATTGTCATTGAACGCGTATAAAAAGGGGTCAGAGCCCTTTTATTTTAAAATAAAGATATAAATCAATAACTTATAAACACAAAAGGGCTCTGACCCCTTTTTCTAACCCTTTATTTGCCTTTATTTGGTGGAGTTAAAGAATGCAGGAAATCATCATACTGGGTCGCGGCGGCCAAGGGGCCCAGACTGCCGGAAATCTGCTGGCCCAAACTTTTTTTTCACAAGGATATTTTGTACAGACCTTTGCCACCTACGGCGGTGCCCGCCGTGGCACACCGGTCAGTGCGTCACTGCGGATTGATGATCGACCAATCCGCCTGCGCTGCAATATCGAATCTGCCGATGCCATGCTGTGCTTTGATGACAGTCTACTGGATGGAAACTTTTTGCGTTTTGCCAGTTCCAATGCGTTGATCGTGGTCAACTCCACACGACCAACCGAAGACTTCAGCGAGATGGGAGAGTACCGGATTATTCCAGTTGATGGAGTCGCAATTGCCCGGGATAACCATATGGGTAAGGTAGTCAATTCTGCTCTACTGGGTGCTTTTGCGGCTACTTTTGCACAGCCTGATATCGATACCCTATGTCGGGTCGTGGAAGTTTCTGCCCCGGTCAAAAAAGAAAATAATGTCGCCTCCTGCCGCCAAGGATACCTGCAAACTCACACATAAAAGGGGTCAGAGCCCTTTTATGTCTATAAGTGATTGATTTATAATGCAATATAAAAATAAAAGGGCTCTGACCCCTTTTTATTGAGGAATCAGCGATGGAACCACAGGCTTCACCACTCTGGACAACCCGGACGACCCTGGATCGCAAAACCGGCACCTGGCGTGATGCCATACCTGATTACCGTACCCTACCATCCCCTTGTCTTGGGGCCTGTCCGGTCAATGGCCATATTGCCGACTGGATTGGGCATATTCGCAAACAAGAATATCATGCCGCCTGGTTGGTTCTAATGGATAATAATCCTTTTCCCGCCATCGCTGGCAGAATTTGCCATCATCCTTGCGAAACCGCATGCAACCGGCAATATCTCGACGAGTCGATCTCAATTTGTGCCCTGGAGCGATTTGTCGGTGATATGGCCTTGGCAAAAGACTGGTCCCTACCTTCATCAGATCTTGTCAAAAAGGAAAAAGTTGCTGTAGTGGGTGCTGGTCCTGCCGGATTATCCGCTGCCTACCAGTTGCGGCGCCGTGGGTTACAGGTCACCCTGTTCGAATCACAAAACCAACTTGGGGGCTTAATGCGTTATGGCATTCCCGCCTATCGACTGGAGAAACGCGTTCTCGATGGAGAAATCCAGCGCATTCTGGATCTTGGCGTTATCGTAGAGCACCGACCGATTACAACACAACAACAACTTGAACAACTACAGAACAGCTTCGATGCCATATACCTGGCGACCGGGGCAGCACGCTCAAAGACGTTGCCGGTACTGGATTACGCAAAACCATGGGTTATCGATAGTGTGGAATTTCTGGCTACAACTAATGCAAACAAATCCCACCCAACAGGTCAGCATCTGATAGTAATCGGTGGTGGTAGTGCCGCGATGGATGTAGCACGTACGGCCAGACGTCTTGGTAAATCGGTCACTGTACTGACCCTGGAACCGGCAGGTCATCTGCCCGCACAACACACGGAGGTGGAAGAAGCACTGGAGGAAGGAATTCGCTTTGTCAGCGGCGCCATGCTACAGCAGGTCAACGAACAAACCGATGGCTTGGAACTCACCTGTATCGAAGTAGAATTCACTGCCGGGTACCGTAAAGGCGAATTTACGATAAAGCCCAAATCAGGCACTGCGTTTACCCTCAAAGCAAACGCTATTGTGCCTTCGATTGGCCAGGATGCGAACTATGCGATCTGGGGTGAATCATTCAAAGCGCAAGGGCCAATCCTTAAAACTGGTAGTGACTGGCAGACCGAAAAAAAAGGTATCTTTGCCGGGGGTGACCTGGCCAGTATGGAGCGTTTTGTCACCCATGCCGTGGGCATGGGCAAACAGGCGGCAGCAGCGATCGCCCACTACCTTGAAGGACAGTCACCGACAAGCGATGAGAAGACGGTTGCTGCGGTCAGCATTGATACCATCAATACCTATTACTACCCGCAACAGGACCGAATCGATCAACAAAAGCTGCCGTCCCGACAACGACTGCAAAATTTTGACGAGGTACAACAACCATTGCAGGAAGTACAGGCTGATGCTGAAGCAATACGCTGTTTCAGTTGTGGAACCTGCATTTATTGCGACAACTGTTATGCCTACTGCCCGGATATGGCTATCACCAAACTGGAAAAAGGCTACGCAATCAAGTCCGACTATTGCAAAGGTTGTGGTCTGTGTGTCGCTGAATGTCCAACCGGATCGATCGTGATGCAAAAGGAATACGAGGAGATCACACAATGAGCTATACGGCCAAGCGCCTGCTGTTAACCGGTAATCATGCAGTTGCCTGGGCGGTGAAGCGTGTGCGACCTCATGTTGCCCCACTCTACCCCATTACGCCACAAACGCCGATCCTGGAAAAACTGACTGATTTTCAAAGCAAGGGCGAACTCGAGGGCACCGAGCTGCTGACCCCGGAATCGGAACACTCGGCCATGGCAGCCTGTATCAGTGCCTCACTGACCGGTGTGCGGGTATTCACCGCCACTTCCTCACAAGGTTTATTGTTAATGCATGAATTACTGCATTATGCCGCCGGGGCGCGGGCACGGATTGTGCTGTTCAATGTCAACCGCACCCCGGCCTCACCCTGGGGATTCTGGCCTGACCAGCTCGACAGCCTCTCGCAGCGTGATACCGGCTGGGTACAGCTGTATAGCGAATCACCCCAGGAATCACTGGATACCACCATTCAGGCCTACCGGATCGCCGAATTGATCGGTGTGCCGATTATGATCAGCCACGATGCCTTCTACGTCTCCCACGCCATGGAGCCGGTTGAAGTGCCCAGCCAGCAACAGGTTGATGAATTCCTGCCACCCTTTGCTTGTGATCATTTCCTCGACCCAAAACGTGGCCAGTCATTTGGGGCGCCGCTTGATCAGCAGAACTGGAACCGCAGCCGCCGGGAGATGGCCGCGGCCATGGCCCGGGTCTTCGCTGCGGTCACCGATGCAGGAAAAAAATGGGGCGAGACAAGTGGTCGAGACTATGCACCACTGGAGTGTTATCGAATGGATGGCGCCACAACCGTTATTGTAACCATGGGTAGCATGTGTGGTACGGCACGTGAAGCGGTCGATGCATTACAGGATAAAGGAAACCGGGTTGGCCTGCTGAAAGTCCGCTTATTCCGACCTTTTCCGGTTGCTGCACTCAAAGAGGCGCTGGCTGGTGTATCCTGTGCGATAGTGCTTGATCGCAATTTCTCCTGTGGCCTCGGCGGCATCCTTCATCAGGAGCTAAAAGCGGCACTGTACGGACTGAAACCAGCACCGAAAATCCACGGCTTGCTATCCGGAGTCGGTGGCGTCAATGTTTCGGTGAACAAGATCAAACAGTGGGTTAGTGAGTACGCCGGGGCGGTTCCTGTCAATGAATCACTGTGGGTGGAGTAAGCATATGGAATGTATCGACTATCAGGATGTAGATATTTTTCATTCAGGACATGTAGCCTGTGCGGGTTGTGTTGAGGCTCTGTCGCTGCGCGTGATCCTTAACATCGTCGGCCAGGATGCGGTTGCGGTGGTCCCACCTTCCTGCACGGCGGTAATCTGTGGTATCTACCCCAACAGCGCCTTGAGCATCCCTGCTTTTCATACCAGTCTCGAATCTGCCGCTGCCACCGCCAGCGGGGTCAAGCGGGCTTTACTGGCCAAGGGCAAACCGGATACCACCGTTCTGTGTCTGGCCGGGGATGGCGGCACCTACGATATCGGCCTGCAGTCCTTATCTTCAGCTGCTGAACGCAATGAGGATATCCTCTATATCTGCTTTGATAACGAAGGCTATATGAATACCGGGGGACAAAAAAGTTCCTCGACACCGGAAGGTGCCGCTACCGGCAGTACGCCTTTAGGAAAAACTACCCGCAAGAAAAACCTGGTCGATATCATGGCCGCACATCGTGTGCCCTATATCACCACCACCAGCCCTGGCCACATTTTGGATATGAAGGCCAAAGTAAAAAAAGCCCTGCAAATTAAGGGTACAAAAATTATCATTGTGCTGATTCCCTGTTTAGCAGGCTGGGGTGTGGCCGACGATGCCGGTATCAAGGCTGCAAGAATGGCCGTAGACTCGGGGATATTTCCACTTTATGAAGTTGAGGACGGTGAACGCTACACCGTAAATCAGCTTGCGCGAACACAGTCTGTAAAACCTTATCTGGCATTACAGAAACGTTATCGGCATATCAGCGAAGAGCAGGTCGAACAATTGCAGATACATACCGACAAAGCGTGGCAGCAACTTTTGCTACGTGCGGATCAACAACAGTAGGTCGACCTCAGGAGCCTATCCAAGAACAGGGGGTGACCGGTTTTGCCCCTGTAAAACAGGTGCTTGTGCCATCTATGATGCTTGTACCAGCCATGGTGCTCGTAGCGAGAGGAACACTTTGAGGCAACATTTCATGGTGAGGCGAATACTGGTTATATTTAACGACGTAGGAGGAAATCTGACCAAAGTCAGCTTTTCAGGACTAGGCTCTCTGTTTTCGAACAGGCTCCTGATGACCCATGGATATTGGAGATGAAATAACAATTTCCCCGGGTCTTGGCATCATACATGGCGGTATCCGCCAATTTGAGCAGTGTATCGTGCTCCTCAGTATTGTCCGGATAGAGTACGATGCCGATGCTGGCACCAATACAGACTTTTGCTTCCTCACACTCGATATGAAATGGACTGGAGAGTGCGGCAATAATTTTCTCTGCCGCAGTCACTACATTTTCCGGGCTTCCAATATCGCGCAAAATAATGGTGAATTCGTCACCACCCATGCGAGCAACGGTATCGGATGAGCGCAACTGGGACCGTATCCGTTTGGCTGCATTTTTCAAAACAAGATCACCCACGTTGTGCCCGAAGGTATCATTCACTGCTTTGAAGTGATCAAGATCGAGAAAGAACAAGGCAAAACGGAGAGAATCACGCCGGGCAAGACCAATCTCCTGACTCAGACGTTCGTTGAAGAGCAGTCGATTAGGCAATCCGGTCAAACTATCATGATTTGCCAAATGTTGAATACGTTCCGCCGACGCCTTTCGCTCGGTGATATCAGTCGCCATTGCGTAACAACCGGGCACCTGGCCCTGCTCTGGCTCATGGGGTACAAGTTTGACTTCAATCCAACGTTGTTCACCGCTCCTGTGTTGAACCACACGCTGATAATCAGTGGCTTGACCCGCTAACGTTTGCCTAAAAAGGCCCTCTATTTCGGCATAGGCCTCATCACCAACGAGTTCGCACAAATGTTTGTCTAGCAATTCCGCACGTGCAAAGCCAAAAAAGTCCGCATAACGCTGGTTCGCAAATGTGCAATGCAGGTTTTTGTCGACATACAAGATCATGGCAGGTACGTTGTCGACCAACAGACGTAATTCAGCATCACTTTCCTCCAATGCCTTCTCCACCTGTTTACGAACACTGATATCGGTATAGATGGTGACAAATCCACCTTCTGGCAACGGAGTTCCACGAATCTCCAGTACCGACCCATCTGGGCGAGTGCGTTCAAAGACGTGAGGCTGCATTTTTCGTGCCCGTTGTAGCGCAGCTGCAGTAATTTCATCCGGATCACCGGGTCCATACTCCCCACGCAGGGCATTAAATCGAAGCAGTGACTCCATCGAAGGCAATCCCTTGGCAAACAAGTCATCCGGGAAACCCAGCAACTCTTTGAATTTCTCGTTACAGGCAATCATTTGCAAATCTTGATCGAACAACGACATCCCACTTGGCATGTAATCAAGGATCAGCTGCAGGATGGCCTGACAATCAATCGATGTTTTACCCAAATCTGTCTTCGGTGCAACGACTGCCTTGGTATCATTATCTGTTGCTATACCCATCTTTACCTTCCATTGTCAAGCACAGATTCAGGAGTCTGTCCGAGAACAGATAGCCTACTGCGGATAAGCGGCCTTTGGCCAGATTGCCCCTTGATTCTCGTTAAATACAACCAGTATTTGCCTCAAATCAGGCAGAAAAATCCGCCTCAAATCTGCTTTCCCTCGCTACGGTTCCTGTTCGAGTCAACTCCCGGTCCGGAATTCGCCTTACAGAGTTACATGTTATCACTATCCACACTCATGATAAGTGTACTACATCGGAAGTGACTAAGCATAGAAATGGGTATAAGTGGGGAGGATTGCTGCGGAAGATGTCAACCTCATTCAATCCAGTGTTTTGGCTGTTCTCTAACAGTCATCCATCTTCGTTCACGGTATTACAATCAGCGGATCGGATACTCTAACAGGTTGTTGAAAAAGCCTCAGGTGAGTGCGAGGTAATAATCCGCGAAAAAACGCAGTGTACAGGTGCGTACATAAGTGTTGAGCGAATTATTAATGCCGCATCGTGCTACCACATGAGCGTTTTCAACAGCCTGTCAAAGCAGCGGTTCTTTTCAATCTGAATAGCCATCTTCAAGAATTCTTTAAATACAGCAAGTTACCGTATAAACCAATGATTGGTTAATCTTGAATATGTCTGTTTATTCTACTAAACACCAACAAAATGACACAAAATCGACACACCATAAGGATACTATATTCGTGATAGTGTTTGCTGAGAATAAGAGACGAATATTTATGCTGTTGTGGTAAAATGAATTCGTTAAGGATAGGAGCAGGTCATTCGATCAGTCTGCGCGAAGTCCCTTACAAGTTATCCAGCAGGTACTAGATAGACGCGGTTTGAGGTGAGTATTATTTTTTCAGAAAAGACTAGTTTCACATTGGGAACACCCTAAGCCTTCCATTAATAAAATTCAACGCGAATTGCTACCTAGGCTTTTTTTTGAGGTTGGTTGCGCCTGTGGTGTCACTTTTACTTTGAAAGTGGTTTCGGCCCGCCCGCAATCGCGTTAATTTTGGCGTTATGCTCTACAAAAATCCTACCATCATATTATTTTGATATGAATTATAATTGTCATTTTTTAGGAACCCTATGACTATAAATAATGTTGAATCTCAAGGATCACAGCCTACTATTATTTCCTTTGTAAAAGATCTTCCTAACCTATGTTCACTTGCCGGGTTAGCCTGCACAATATTAGCTATTTATTTCAGTATTCTGGGTGTTTACTACGCGGCTATGATTGGGATGATTTGGGCGGTTTCTTTTGATTGGGCTGATGGATTAATTGCACGAAAAATGAAAGGAAGGACTGGGAATGACCGTGCATTTGGAGGGCAGCTTGATATATTAATAGACATCGTTAGCTATGGTGTTACTCCTGCCATTCTTCTGATGAGTTATGGACAGTTCGAGCCTGTATTTTTAATCGGTGCTTTTTTCATACTAGCGGCAAGTGCAATCAGATTAAGCTATTTTAGTATCTTTGGTCTTTCTGGTGAGTCGAAATACACAGGACTAGCCCTCGATAATAATAATATTATTCTCGTTTTTGTTTTTATATTTGAAAGTATTTTAAGCCATGGTGTATTTTCCGCCATTTTTTATATTACTGCTTTAGGGCTTGCCACTTTAAATGTATCTCAAATAAAAACACCGAAATTTTCCGGGAATCGAATTAATGTCTACACTCTTGCTGCCTACACTCTTTCGATAACTGGTATCTACGGTTGGAAACTTTTATAAATAACCGCGATATAAAGATTTATGATTTGTAACGATTCAGCGTGTTTAGATTTTGGTTCAGTACAAGGCATTTTCGCACGGAGAATGTGAGCATTCGAGTACGAACACACGCCGTAATGGGATAAAAGATGAATACGCTGAATAGTTACTATGATTTTTAAATAATAGGAGTGAAATTAGCACAATGGTTGTATATACGGTAGGTACATTTGATTTGTTACATGTAGGACACCTTGCTTTATTAGAATACTGTAGAACATTAGGTGATGTAGTCGCGGTTGGTGTGGCCTCTGATCAGGTAGTGAATTCTTATAAGCCTAATGTACCTGTTATTCCACTCGAAGAGCGAATGGAAATGCTAAAAGCCTTACGATGTGTTGATATTGTGCGGCCTTACCACGAACTTGAATATGTATCCGCTTGTAAAGAATTGAAGCCTGATATTTTTGTTATTGGCGAAGACTGGGGGGATAAACTGCATAATACTGATGTGGAGTCTTATTTGCACACCAAGGGTAGTAAAATTATTCAGGTCAGTTATAACCCAAAAACATCCTCTGCAAAAATAAAGCAAAACGTCATCGATCAATTCCATAGAGGCAAGTATCTCGCGCAAGAAATTGAGTGAAAATGTCAAAAGCATAACGAATAGGATAGATTGTGCGAGGAACGAGCCACGATCTGAACCGTTTGTTGGACAAGCCCGGTGAGTTCTCAGGGAGGTGTGCTGACTAGCCTTGCTGTCTACCAGATTTATGATGGCCATCGTGGTAGATTGAAAATCCACAAGGCTCGTTTGATTAATTTTGGGAAGGCGTGCAGTTCTACCGGGCACGGTCAAGTATTCTCGTACCGTGCCTGGCAGAACTGTTTGATCGAAGTTGCCTGACAAGTGAACTCCTTCAGGACTTGGCTTTTACTGTCGCCTTGCTGTTCAATTGCAGTTTGTCACGATTTTTCTCGAGCAATTTGCTCCCGATCCCTTTGACTGAAGTCAAATCATCAATGGATTTGAAGGGACCGTGTTGTTTGCGGTATAGAACAATCGAGGTAGCGAGCTTTTCCCCGACTCCGCTGATCTCAGCCGCCAATGCCGAGGCATCTGCAGTATTAATATTTACGGGCCAAGCGGCCTGTGAGAATAATACTGCACTACAAAGGGCGGTAATAATGGTCGACTTTAACATAATGTTTCTCCTTGTCTATGAATCGTCATGCGCATCCTGCGCAGAAGTAACGATACTGAAGTCGTTTTACCCTGTCAATCGAAGATAACGAATTATTTACATATAGTTACAATCATTGTAACGATTCAGCATATTTAGATTTTGGTTCGGTACGAGGCATTTTCGCACGGAGAATGTGAGCATTCGAGTACGAACACACGCTGTAATGGGACAAAAGATGAATGCGCTAAATCGTTACCAATCATTATTGCAACGTATGTCTTGCCGTAAAATAGCTCAGTAACCACCTAAATCAGTGCATCTAACACCGCCTGTCCCATCGCCACGGTGCCGACAGCTTTCGTACCTGCAGGTGCGATGTCGGGCGTACGTAGCCCCTCATCAAGCACCGTACCGATGGCATTCTCGATCTGTAACGCCAGATCATTTCGCTCGAAACTGTGTCGCAACATCATGGCCACTGACAGAATCATGGCCAGTGGATTGGCCTTATTCTGGCCGGCAATATCCGGTGCCGAACCATGAATGGGTTCATACATACCGACGTTATCCTGATTCAGGGAAGCCGAAGGCAACATGCCGATAGACCCGGTGAGCATGGAGGCCGCATCGGATAAAATATCTCCGAACAGGTTCGAGGTTAGCATGACATCAAACTGCTTAGGGTCCCGAATCAACTGCATGGCCGCATTATCCACATACAGGTGACTTAGCTCGACGGTCGGGTATTCCTTGCCGATTTGCGTAACAACATCCCGCCACAACTCACTGCACTCGAGAACATTGGCTTTATCAACAGAACAGAGCCTGCCTTTGCGCTGTTGTGCGATCCTGAACCCCATATGGGCGATACGCTTGATCTCTGATTCGGTATAGACCAAGGTGTTGACTCCACGCCGCTCTCCGCTGGCCAGTGTTTCGATACCGCGAGGTGATCCAAAGTAAATGCCACCGATTAACTCCCGCAGTATCAGGATATCTAGCCCTGACACAATTTCCGGTTTGAGTGCTGAGGCTGCGGCCAATTGCGGATAAAGAATGGCCGGGCGCAAATTGGCAAATACGCCCATGGCCGCACGGATTCCCAACAAGCCCTGCTCAGGCCGAAATCGCCGCTCCAGGGTATCCCACTGTGGTCCACCCACAGCGCCAAACAATACGGCCCTGGTGGTCGGTAACAGAGCACGCGTAGGCTCGGGAAAAGGGTCACCGTATTGATCATAACCACTGCCACCGATGGCCCCTTCGACCATCGTAAGATCCAGTTCGCTACCGGCAATCACTTTGTTCAACACCTGCAGAGCACAACGGGTTACTTCGGGACCTATGCCGTCGCCTGGCAATACCAAGACTTGTTGTTTCATAACTTATTCCTGATGCAGAGGAAATTAAATGCGCGGTGGCCTTAAGAGGCTCTTAAGATCACGGCTTTATTGAAAAAGCCACGGAGCTTGCAGTGAACGACGCCGCTCATAGTCATGAATGCTGTCCCGGTATTGCAGGGTCAGCCCGATATCATCCAGACCCTTGACGAGTTGCTCCTTGCGAAAGTCATCAATTGCAAAGGTCAGCTGACGGTTATCTGCCAGTTGACTGTCACCTGGTAGTGTCAGCATTTTGGCTGGCAAATCAACTTTAAGTGAATAACCCGGCGTACCTTCTACCGCATCAAACAGTTTTTCAATCACTTCCTCTGCCAATGTCACCGGCAAAATTCCGTTTTTGATACAGTTGTTGTAGAAAATATCTGCATAACTCGGGGCCAGAATTACGCGAATTCCGTAACCCTGTAAAGCCCAGGGTGCATGTTCACGTGATGAACCGCAACCAAAATTTTTCCCCGTCAACAAGATACTTGCACCCTGATATCGAGCCTGATTCAGTACAAAATCTGTATTGATTCGACGTTTACTATGATCCTGCCCGGGTTCACCGGGGTCCAGATAACGCCAGTCATCAAACAAATTAACCCCGAACCCGGTTCGCTCGATCGATTTGAGATATTGCTTGGGTATGATGGCATCGGTGTCTATGTTGGCTCGATGAATCGGCACCACCAATCCTTCCAGTATCGTTAAGGCTTGCATAACCGCTCCTCAAAAACTTCTGACATCGACA
>DRJH01000301.1 GCA_011052285.1 Gammaproteobacteria bacterium | reverse complement strand
CATTTTTGCGACCATAGATTTCGGTACAGTCACTGAGCACTTCAATAAAACTAAACCCGGGGTTTGCGATCCCCTCCCGAATCAGGTTCTTCAGGGTCGGTGTTTGCAGGGTCATTTCCCGACCCACAAAACTGGCTCCGGCACCGGCGACCAATTGGCAAGCGTCGAACACCGGCTCGTGATTACCCAATTGTGTGGTGGTGGTAAACCGATTTTCGGCCGTAGTGGGCGAAACCTGACCACCGGTCATACCATAGGTCTGGTTATTGAGCATCAAACAGGTCAGATCGAGATTGCGCCGGCAGGCATGGATTAGATGGTTGCCGCCAATGGCCAGACAATCACCGTCCCCCGTGATGACAATTACTTCCAGATCGGGTCGTGCCAGTTTCAAACCGGTAGCAAAGGCCAGTGGTCGCCCGTGCGTGGTATGAAAAGTATGGGCATCGATATAAGCACCGACCCGACCGGAGCAGCCGATGCCTGACACTATAGCCAGCCGGTTCTTATCGATACCCTGTTCGTGGATCGCCCACAGCAATGCCCGCAGGGCAATACCGTGGCCACAGCCGGGGCACATGAAATGCGGAAACAACTCCGTACGCAGATAGTCCCGAATCTCGAATGGACCCGGCGTGATCTGGCCAGTACTGTCAGCGATAGCCGATGATTTTTCAGTCATCCTGTAATATCCTCTTGGCACAATCCACGATCTGCTGTGGGGAAATGACATCTCCGTCAAAACGCTGCAGGCCCTGAACCCGGATATCCCGACCCACATGACGTTGCACTTCCTGAATCAGTTGTCCGGCATTCATTTCCGCCACCAGCACCGCCCGGGTTCCGGCAGCGGCCGCCAGAAAACGCTGCTGTGGAAAAGGCCACAAGGTCACCGGCCGAAATAATCCGACCTTAATTCCCTGCTCTTGCAACTGCCGTAGCGCAGCTTGCGATGAGCGGGCCGTGATACCGAAGCTCACAATCAGCAGCTCACAATCATCACAATAGTATTCATCGACCTGTTCGACCAATTCCGGATGCGCATCGACCTTGCCCAGCAAGCGTTTCATCACTCGCTCTACCGTTGCCGGATCCTGGGTCGGAAAACCACCTTCGGCATGGGTAAGACCGGTGGTATGGGTCCTAAAAGCCGTGCCTGGCCGGGCCATTTCCGGCACTCCGTCACCGGGATTGGCATAGGGCAGGAATGTTTCCGGATCACCTTGGGCCCACTTGCGCTCGTATAATTGCGGGTTTTGCAAAGCCGAGAAATCAACCGTCTCGACCAAATGGCCGATCACTTCGTCGTATAACAGCACCACCGGTACACGTAGGCTTTCAGCAATGTTGAAGGCACGGATGGCCTGCATATAGATTTCCTCGACTGACCAGGGACAAAGCACCACCACCGGGTGATCACCATGGGTGCCCCAACGGGCCTGCATGATGTCCGATTGTGCAGGACGAGTCGGCATGCCGGTACTGGGTCCACCGCGCATGACATTAACGATAACACAGGGGATTTCGGTAGCTGCAGCAAAACCGATGTTTTCCTGTTTCAAAGAAAACCCCGGGCCGCTGGTCGCGGTCATGACCTTAACCCCACCGGCAGAAGCTCCAATAATGGCGGCCATGGAGCTAATTTCATCTTCCATTTGTACGAAAACACCCCCGTTACGTGGCATTTCCAAAGACATGTTTTCGGCAATCTCGGACGACGGTGTGATCGGATAGCCGGCATAAAATCGGCAACCAGCCGCCACGGCGCCGAGCACACAGGCGCGATTGCCTTGCAGGTTTTGTAGTCGATTGCCTGAATTCAATTGATTACCTGAGTTCATTGTTGTCCCTTACAGTCGCGGGGTATGGCAGTCGCGGGGTATGGACGGCGATAGCAAAATCAGGGCATAGCCATTCACACATACGGCAACCCGTACAACGTTCTGCGTGGACCATCTCTACAACCTGCCGGGCATTGAGTTGCAGACAACGTTCCGGGCAAAATTTGACACAGATATCGCAGCCCTTACACCAGGCTTCGGTAATTTCAACCCGCGACAAATCCGCAACATTATCCAGATTTCCAGCAGCGTTGCGCAGCAAGCCGACACAGGCTGATTTGACGGACTCCCGGTCGAAATGCAGGGCCCAATCCCGACCTTGTGCAAACGCCTGCAGGTTGGCTTCCACCGTCTTTGGTGGCACAAGCTGACTGATGACCGACTGCCAGTCTGCAGCAGAAAAATCCAGTGCTGCCGAGAGAATACCGAGCAAAACCGTGTTGGCTGCACGTGGTACTCCGAGTTCTGTTGCCATACCCACAGCATCCAGGGCAAAACTGTTCGGTACTTGCTCCATGACTTCGCTGACCGACTCACAGACATAAGCGGAGTGCGCCCCTCGATTCCGGTTTCGACAGGCAAAGGGAGGGATGATATGCTGAGTGTCGGCGATAAACGTACCCCGGCGTTGATTCAAATAGGGCAACCAGCGCAAGCCTTCGGCCCATTCCAGAGCCACCAGCACATCGACCTTACCACGTGGAATAACAGGCGAGTATACCTGCTCGCCGAAGCGAACATGGCTGAACACCGAACCCCCGCGCTTGGCCATACCATGGACTTCGCTCTGTTTGACTTCAAAACCCTGTTCCTGGCACAGCACAGCCAGCACCTTGGAAACCATGATCACACCTTGTCCACCCACACCGACAATTAATACATTCTTCGGCACCGATCGGGTCCGGGCGACCACTGCCGGCTCCGTTGCAGCAGGCATTACTGCAGCCCCGGTAGATGAATAGCATCACTGGGACAGACCTGGGCACAAAGACTGCAACCCATACAAGTCGAGGTATCGATGGTCACCTTGTGGTGGCCGTCGATCATCTCATCGGTCCATACCAGAGAAGGGCAGCCCAGGTTCATGCAGGATTGGCAACCGCTGCAGGTCGCGGCAGTAATCTGATAAACGGCACCTCGGATACGGATCGGATCAATAACACAGGGTCGATCAGAAATTAATACCGCCACCCCCTTGAATCGAATCGCCTCCTGCAATGCCTTGTGCATTTGAGCCAGATTATAGGAATCAACCTGCCGCACCCATTTAACCCCGATTGACGTCACCAGATCCCTGAAATTGACACGCTCCGTCTTCTCCCCGCGCAGGGTAATCCCGGTACCGGCATAATCCTGACCACCGGTCATGGCCACGGTGTGATTGTCCAGAATCATGACCGTGATGTCCGCCTTGTTATAGACCGCATCGATCAGTGGCGGAATCCCGGCGTGCAGAAATGTGGAATCGCCGATAGTCGCCACAATCGGCCGAGTCTGGTTGTCTGCCTTAGCCATACCCACGGCATTGGCGATACTACAACCCATGGCCACGCAGGTATCGACCGCATCCAACGGCTCGATAGAAGCCAAGGTATAGCAACCAATATCACCCGCCACCCGGGCATTGACCGAACGCAGCACCATGTAACTGCTGGTATGCGGACAACCTGCACACAGTACCGGTGGCCGAGCCAACTGACTGGGCTCATAAGCCGCCTCTGTAGTATCGGCTGTGAGTAAACCTGCTTTCACCAACCCTGTCTGGATCACCGCCGGAGAAAACTCACCCACCCGCGGGAACAGGGATTTACCTTCCACAGCAATCCCCATTTTGCGCAATTCATCCTCGATCACAGGTTCCAGTTCTTCCACCACCAGCACCCGCTCGACACGGTCACAGAATTCACGCAATAACCCACTGGGCAAGGGCCAGGTCACCGCAAGTTTCAATACCTGAGCTTCAGGCACCACCTCCTTAACGTAGGAATAGCTGATCCCGGCCGTGATGATACCGTAGTGGCTGCTGCCGGCATCTTGCTGATTGAGTGGTGAAGTATTGAAATATTCAGTTAATTTCTGCTCACGCTCGAGCAACAGGGGGTGACGCAGACGGGCGTGGGCCGGAACCATGACGTTCTTGGCAGTGGATTCGATAAATCCCTTATCCTCAACCGTTATGCGCTGGCCGACCCGAACCCGGCTGCGGGTGTGGGACAGGCGGGTGGTACTGCGCACCATCACTGGGGTATCAAACTGTTCACTGATTTCAAAAGCGATGCGGGTAAAATCGAGGGCTTCCTGGGCATCGGCTGGTTCTAAAACCGGCACCATGGCGATGCGTGCCAGCAAACGCGAATCCTGTTCATTTTGGGAGCTGTGAATGCCAGGATCATCACAGACAGCCAATACCAGTGCACCATTGACGCCGATATAGGTCACCGACATCAACGAATCATAGGCCACGTTGAGGCCCACGTGTTTCATGCAGACAAAGGCCCGCACGCCGACAAATGAAGCGCCG
Source organism: Gammaproteobacteria bacterium (assembly GCA_011052285.1). Classification (GTDB taxonomy): domain Bacteria; phylum Pseudomonadota; class Gammaproteobacteria; order Arenicellales; family DRJH01; genus DRJH01. The sequence goes on along the minus strand of DRJH01000301.1, from coordinate 5,912 downwards.
ATGGCGACATCGAGCGCAACCTTTTCATTGGTTCCCCACTGTGCCACAAGATCCGCTGCCGGATAACGAGCGATGTTCTCGAGAATTTCGGTGCTCGGTGTCCCCGGATAGGCGGTAGCCACCTTCACTCCGGCCTCCCAGACACCGCGGGCAATCGCCTCATTGCCCAGCATCGGCCGTATATCACGCTGACCTGCAGCGTGCTTGCCCACTTTACAGGCATCGTCCGACTGCCGTACCGCAGCTTGATGAATTGTCGTCATTTGCAACACCGTAGTCATCTGTAAAAGGCGGGCATTATGAGATGAATTCTACTGCAGCGCAACAAAGTGAGACGCATTTCTCGAATCAATAATCGCCGCCTTAGTAGACCAACAAACTGTGTTCTACCCGATCAAGCAATGGTCTTAAGGGCAGCCGACTGGGTTGCCAACGTTATTTTCTCTTTAGTGCGGAATGCGTATTGGTTCTTACCTTTGGCCTTGGCTTCATACATAGCGATATCGGCTTCATGTAAAATGGCGCCGAAATGATTCCCATGATCTGGACAAACAGCAATACCCACGCTGGACTGAATCGATATCTGCTGCGAACCCAGTGGATACGGCCGGGCAATTGACTGCACGATATTCCCGGCAACCCGACCGGCATCTGCATAGCGGTCAATGTTTCCCAGTAGAGCCACAAATTCATCACCCCCAATACGGGCCACGGTATCCGACTCACGCAAACAGGACTGCAATCGCGCTGCTACCCGCTGTAACAAGTTATCACCTGTCTTATGCCCAAAGCGATCATTGACATCCTTAAATTCATCCAGATCGATGAACAACAAGGCAATCTTCTTGCCACTGCGTCGTGACTCAGCCACCGCCTGCTTCCAGCGATCGTAGAGCAGCACGCGATTTGGCAAGCCGGTCAAGGGATCATGTAATGCCGTCTTTTTAATCTGATTGAGACCTTCTAAATACTTGGCGCGCGCATCAGTAAACAGCCAACACATCAGGATGGCCAACAGCAGCAGCAACACGTACAACTTCAGATACGCACCCAGGCCATAGGCCGTGAAGAACGAACCAACGTTTACTGCAGGAACAAAAGCCACAATTTTCCAGAATAACTGTTCTGCCGGAACCTTCGATGGCCAGGTACTGGCGGTGGCATGGGTTACGTTCCATGGATAAACAGTTGTGGAAATATAAGTCCCTTTTGCAACGGTCAATTCGTTGCTTGGTGTGGATGCTATTTGTTTCCATACCTTCGGTTGCAGATTGGCAAAATTGCTTTTGTCATCGAAAACGTACCCCCATGTTCTAAGCTTTACTGGCACGGCTTGTTGAGGAATATTACTGATTTGCTGCAACAAGAACCCTTGTCGGTTAAACAAGGAAAACCAGGCAACTTCACCACCAAATGCTTGTCGAAATCGGTCCAGTACTTTCTGCCCACGGATATTCATCACCAGAATAACTTTCCGCAGACCTGACTCCGTGAACACAGGAGTGGCCAAACGAAAGGTGGGTTTTAATGGCCGCTCAATTTTTCCATGCTCACGGTTCAGGTCAAAACGGGACAGCAATACCTGGCCGGTCTTTAACGAAGACGCGGCAATAAAATAATCACGTGTCGATTTATTCTGTAACGTTTTATTGGCCACAATGACGGGGTGACCCTGTGGCTGGTTTACCCGCAGCAGCTCCCGCCCGCTACCGGATAACAGACGCAGCTGGTCATTGATCGGCCGGTGTTTTATAAATCGCAGGAAATACTGCTGCAACTGTTGTAAATTTATCTGTGAGGGCTGTCGTACATAACGGGTAAGCAGGGGGTTTTCAATGAGCACCTGCAGTTCAAAACGCAGATTGCCCAGTTCATTATTTAACACCTGTCGTGCAACATCAATATGCTGCTCAACATCTGCCAATGTACTGTCTCGCCTGGCCTGTTCCTGGGCAAACCACAACAGCCAGAAACTCAGGGTAATTGTGAGCATAGCGAGGGAGAATACCCAGGCAAATATACGAAATTTACTGACTGGTTTCTCGGTTATCTGTGTCGAGAGCACCTGTATCCCACCCTATTGTTGACTCCACTTGGCACAAATCCTATCAACATTCCTGCTGCCAAGCGCTATTTTCCAGGGCGCATAATACGCCCAACGATTACTGTTCTCAATCCCCGGAAAATAGGGGTGAAGAATGCGTTTGCAGTATCTGCAGAAAAATAGCACCGTAGTGCTCCAGTTTGTGTTGTCCCACCCCACTTAGACAGGAGAATTGATTTAAATCGGCTGGCCTTTCCTCAACCATGGCGTGCAGAGTGCTGTCATGAAAGATCAAGTAAGGCGGGACACCGTACTGGCGTGCGAGTTGGGTACGGCATTGACACAAAGACTGCCAGAGCTGTTCATCGACACCGGTAAGGGCAGGCCGTTGCAGTATTTTGCTGCGACGTGGAGCGGCTTTTTTACGATCAGGTTGCTCCAGGCGCAGTTGTAGGGGTTGCTGGCCCTGCAGAATCGGCCGACAGGCCTCGGTCAGGCGTAAAACACCAAAACCTTCCGGGTCGGTGGATAATAAACCGCCTGCCAGCAATTGTCGAAACACCGAACGCCACTGTAGCGCAGTCAATTCTGTACCGATACCAAAAGTACTCAGCTGCTGGTGGCCCCGGGCAAGAATTCGGCCACTGGTTTTACCGAGCAGGAGATCAATAATATAGCCTGCTCCAAAACGTTGACCGCTGCGGTAGACACAGGACAGGGCCTTGCTTGCGTAGACACTACCATCTTCAACCCGTGGAGGATATAAACAGCAATCACAATTGCCACAGGGCTGTGACTTTTGTTCGCCAAAATAGGCCAACAACGCCTGTCTTCGGCAACGAATCATTTCGCAATAACCCAGCATAGCCTCAAGCTTGCGGCGTTCCAACCGCTTGTGGGCTTCATCCGCTTCGGAAGCCTCCAGCATTTGCCGCAAACGGACCACATTCTGCAGGCCGTAACACAGCCAGGCACTGGCTGGCAGACCGTCGCGCCCGGCGCGGCCGGTTTCCTGGTAATAGGCTTCGAGACTACGTGGCAGGTCCAGGTGAGCGACAAAACGGATATCCGGTTTGTCGATACCCATGCCAAAGGCGATGGTGGCCACCATGATGAGCCCCGCCTCGTTCATAAACCGGACCTGGTTTTGGTCTCGCTCGGCATGCAGCAGACCGGCATGATAGGGTAGCGCTTGTCGGCCATGCAGATTCAACCACTGTGCCGTCGCCTCTACTTTTTTGCGCGACAGGCAGTAGACAATACCGCTGTCATCCGGATGATGTTGATCCAGAAACCGCAATAATTGTTCTCGACCCGCTTGTTGTTCTTCCACCAGATAACGGATGTTGGGTCGATCAAACGAACTGATATAATGTGCAGCCTGTTGCAGGCCCAGTTGAGCAACGATATCGCGACGGGTTGTCGCATCTGCAGTTGCTGTCAGGGCCATTCTTGGCACCCCGAGGAATCGTTCCTGGAGTACGGAAAGCTGCAGGTATTCAGGGCGAAAATCGTGACCCCAGCTCGACACACAATGGGCCTCATCAATGGCAAATAATGCCAGTTTCAGCTGACCCAGTAACTCCAGCGTTCTCGGCAACAACAATCGCTCCGGGGCGATGTATAACAGATCCAGCTGCCCGGATCGCAATCTCATTTCAATCGCCTGTTGTTGGCCATAGTCCAGGCTGGAATTCAGGTATTCAGCCTGAACCCCAGCCTGGCGCAGTGCTAATACCTGATTTTGCATCAGCGCAATCAAGGGGGAGACCACGATCCCGGTGCCGTCAAGCAACATTGACGGAATCTGATAACACAGCGACTTGCCACCACCCGTAGGCATCAACACCAATGCGTCATGACCGGCCAGTATGGCCGCAATCACTTCAGCTTGTTGTGGATGAAAATCGGCAAAACCAAAGGTCTGGCGCAAAAGTGTGCGGGCGGCATTCAACATGCCGGGTATTGTACTGCCTGGGCCCGTACTATCGGCGTCAAGGTCAAAGACTTTCATCCAACATTTGCCACCCGGCATTTGGTAGAATCCACTGCTCGGGGTATGATCACGTCCCGAGCAGAGTACGCTTGCAATCGATACTTCTGACTCCGGCCTACCACACTCAACCTACCCCGGATATTCATGCCTCATCATCACCTGCGCCTTGTAGCTGCATTTATTTTTCAACTTCTGGCCCTATCGGCCATGGCACAGACGCCACGCATTGCCACCAGCATACTGCCCTTGCAGATGCTGGTTAAAGCCATTGCTGACCCAGCCAATCCACCACAGCTGATCTTGCCGCCAGATCAGTCACCTCATGACCATTTGCTGCGTCCCAATGAAATGCGTGTTCTGCGAAACAGTACGCTGGTGTTCTGGATCGGCCCGAACCTGGAAGGCTTCCTGACTCGCCCGCTTGCAGCCTTACCCAAAACCACACAGGTAGTTTCCCTACTACAGCGCACTGTCCGCCCTTCTGCGCCACTCGCAGATGATCCCCACTTGTGGTTGGATCCGATTCTGACGGCATCTATGGTCGAGCAGATCACTGCTACTTTGAGCAAAGCGGATCCGGCACATCGTGACACCTATCGAGCGCGGGCGCTCGTGCTACAACGTAGCCTACAACGCACTGATAAGCAATTAAAAAAAATTTTAAACCCCATACGAAACAAGCCTTTTATTGTCTACCACGATGGCTACCAACGTTTAGCCAGGTACTACGGACTGAATCTTGTCGCAAGTGTCAGTCGTAACCCGAATCGCCCAATAAGCTTACGACGCCTGCAGGAAATTCGCCATATTATCACTCAACAGCGGGTTTCCTGCCTGTTCTCCGAGCCACAGTTCCCAAGCAACTCCCTGAGACCCTTGCTACAGGACAACCTGAGAATAGGCATCCTGGACCCTCTGGGTGTGCGCCTGTCCCCGGACCGTCAAACGTATCACCAGTTGTTGGTGCAACTAGCCAGCGACCTGAGGGATTGCCTGACACCCAAGAGGCTATCCGAGAATTAAGAACCGACCGGTTTATTGCCCCTGCTAAGCCAGCACGCTCACCATCCATGGCGGTGGTCGTGAGGGAAAGCGGATTTGAAGTGAATTCTGGGTGTATTTATCAGGAATCAGACTGCCGGGGATACCCGGCAGCCTGCTCCTGATTCCAATTTGATCACAAACTCAATCTTTCTTTAAATCTGTCAAATGAATCATACAAGTATGCTTTGGGTTCCAAGTGTACTTTGGATTCAGGTGACCTCGTGCTAATAACAAATCAACCATTGGAATTATTAGGGATCTCACCGGTACCCAATAGAGGCTTGATTTTACTATGGGATTTCTCATTACCCATGGACTCATCAGCAGACCCTTTCATTGCACCACTATGCTGTCCGGCATCCCCGTAGGAACAATCGCAGCGGCAGATAATGTCAAGGACGCAGTACAAGCCAGCATCAAGACTTTTAAGGAAGGAAGATTTTGTTGCTTACTTGATTTCATGTTGCATTCTCCGGTTTTCGCTTGCCACTGCAAGCTATTGATTAAATGTTAAAAGAATTATACCTGTCAAAATTAAAGGACGATTAAGGAGAGGATGCCGAAAAAATCGACAAAAATAAGGCTGACGGAAATATCCGCCAGCCCTTGGTGTGTGGACCAGTTAGTTGATAACAGAGAGTATTCCGCTGTTATACAACTTTAGTTATATGCCTATACCCTAAGCTGCCGGGGCCGCTGCCGGGGCAGCCGCTGGAGCCGCTGCCGGAGCGGCAGGAGTCGGAGTCATTGGGTTTCCGTTCTTGTCCACTGCGGGACCGGCCGTATTCCCGGCTGTATTCGTACCACCGGCTCCAGTCCCAGCCCCTT
>DRJH01000300.1 GCA_011052285.1 Gammaproteobacteria bacterium | reverse complement strand
CGGTTTGGTGGTGACACCCCAGGATAATCAGGTTTCGATGATCTCTTTCATACGATAACTCTTGCCTTCGATGACGACGGTTTGGGCATGGTGCAAGAGGCGATCCAGCAGTGCCGAAATGAGTGTGGCATCGTCATTGAAGAACGTTGTTCAATTTGCCGGGAACTGAATACACCACGGCTGTAGGCGTAGATCAGGATCGACACGAGCAGTTTTGGATGATAGGCGTGTTGGCCTTTGGGGCTGTATTGGCTTTCCAGGACCGAGGTATCTAATTGCCCGAACAGATCGGCGTAGAGAAAACACTCATGATCTTTGGGCAATAGAGTAAAAACGTTGCTCGGAAATAATAGATGCTGATCAAATTCTGCCGGGCTGGTTTTAAATGGGATGCGCATGGGGAGAGATTCCCTGGATCCAATCTTCCTTTCTTTTCCTTAACCAGCTTTCTTTGTCTTTGGTGCTGGCAATTAGGACAGTGGCGATTGCGGCAACTGTTATAGACTTTGTCTGTGTGGCCGCAGTGGTCGCAGCAGCGGTTAATACATCTTACTTTGTTGGTCGCGGCATTGAGTTAAACACAAGGCCAACTGAACTGTCAATGTTATCCAAAAACCCTCGTGCATAGCGGGTAGACATAAAGGCAGCAATCCCCCTATGGGGTAACTAGATCACATCACAGCATCAAATCCTGCAACAGTTTTGTTGTGATTCGGCGAAAGACAACACTTGCCCTTTTTTTTGACCCAGGTCAAGAAATACGACCTAAACAACGATTTTCCCTTATTGACAGCCTATCTATCAAGCATAGACTTCGCACTAAGGTACTAAGCACGTACCGAAACTTTTTTTATTTTATCAATTACTTAAATGTATTATTTTTTAATGTTTCATATTTATTATTATTATTAGCAATATATTTAGTATTTTAGTTAGTATTTTTTATACGTAGTTTTTTATTTACTAATCTTCGTGTAATCGGGAGAAATACATTATGAAAATGAAACACCTTTTTGCAGTTGGTTGCTCAACAGCGTTGCTGCTGGTCTCGGCCCAAAGCAAGGCTATTCCATCATTTGCACGTGCAAACAGCTTGCCTTGTGGCGCCTGTCACTCTGCCTTTCCGGCATTAAACGAATTCGGGCGTGCCTTCAAGGTCCGTGGCTATCGCATAACTGCTGTCAGTCAAAGCTCCAAGAAAACCGATTTCTCCACCCAGGTGAATCAGTTTCCGATCTCCGCCGCCATCTACTCCAGACCTTTTCTCAAAGAGAAAAGTGGTAACACCGAGGTTCGTGCAATTCATGAACTGGAACTGTTCGCTGGTGGCGTGTTGTATCAAAACCTATCTGGATTTATGGAAATTGAGGCCGAGGGTGAAGATGGATTTGGTGGCGTGCTGGGTAGTGCCTCACTGAACTTTGCCGTCAATGATTCGCTGAATTTTCAGGTGGCCTATGCCCCGACTTTTTTTGCGGACCCCTATGATACCTTGGCGGACATGCGCAAACTGTCCGTGGCTCACTACGCCCTGCTGAATTCTGCGTATGGTAATGCTGACAATGGTGGCATTTTACGTCACTCTCGGCAGCAAGTTTCCCTGTTCGGCCGTGTTGCAGATGACCGTCTGTTCTATAACTTCGGCATCGGTGGCCTCACTGAGGACAATGTAGCCAATAAATCCTCAATCACATTTGGTCGTCTGGCGTTTGATATCGAACCAACGATTATGGTCGGTGCCTTTGGGGTCAGTGGAACCTGTAAGATTACGATGGTGTCTGACTTTGCCGACTGCCAGGGTTCTACCACTGACCTCAGCTTCAGTCGTGTCGGTGTGGATACCCAGATGGACTTCGGAGCTTTGCGGCTGACGGGTGTTTATCTAACCGCCAAAGACGACCTGGTCAGCAGCACACAGTCCGAGAGTAATAGCAACGCCTATGTGCAGGCCATGTATTTCGGTAAAGCTGGTGACCACACTGTGGTTCCTATGCTGCGCTTTGAGTCCACCCAGTCCAACGATGGCAAAGATGAAACCAAACGCATGACGCTCGGCGCGACCTACTACGTGCTTGAGAACCTAAGAGCTACCATCGAATACGCCAATGATACTTCGGTACCTGCCGGAGAAAGTAAAGGCTCCAGCTTTGCGGTACAAATACACGCTGCTTTCTGATATCCAACCAACGAGGATTGCGTGAAATGCCAGAGCCGGACGACGCGAGTCGTCCGGCTTTTTACTGTCTATCAAATTCGACTTCTTCACTACTCAAGGTAGCCTGCGCAGTAATCTCATTAAGAGGCTGTCCGAGAATACAAAGACGTAGGCGGTTCCCACATAACGGGAGCCGCCGACACTTTTAATTGGCCGTATCAGCCGAAGCGATAGGGTCTTCCTGCTTTTACCATGGAGGCGTTGTAGTCCTTGATGATACCGACGATCTTGGCCTTCAGAGGGGATTGCGATGCAATTTCTTCCCAGAACTTGTGGGCTTCAGCCTCGACCTTGCCCCACTCACTGTCAGCGATGGTGGTCAGTTTCAGCTTGGTACCCTTCACGCGCAGGCTGGCTTCGCCACCCCAATACCACCACTGCCGGTGATAATGTGAGTCATTCATGCAAACTTGCAACAACGTTTTCAGGTGGTCTGGAAGCTCATTCCAGCGATCCATATTGGCGAAGAAGTGCCCAATCCAGGCACCGGAAATATTGTTGGTCAAAAAGTAGTTGGTCACATTTGCCCAACCTGAGGTGTAATCCTCGGTGATGCCTGACCAGGCCAGTCCGTCAAGTTCGCCCGTCTGCAAGGCCACCTCGGCATCCTCCCAGGGGATCGTCACCGAGACGACACCGAAACGCTCCAGGAACCGCCCGGCAGTCGGGAAGGTGAAGATTTTCAGGCCTTTTAAATCGTCAAGGCTGTGAATCGGCTTCCTCGTGGCAAAATTCGCCGGGTCCCATGAGCCCGCCGAGATATGCTTAACACCGACCTTGGCGTATTCATCCTTCCAGATTTTGTCAAGGCCAAACTGGTTGAACAGAACCGGCACATCAAGCGAGTAGCGTAGTGCAAAGGGAAAATATCCACCGAAAACAGTGACTTCGGTCGGCGAGGCCATCGAGTCGTCATCCGACTGAACGGCATCGATTGTGCCTTTTTGCATGGCGCGGAACAATTCGCCCGTCGGCACCAGTTGGTCAGAAGTGAATAGCTGGATCTGCATCTCATCTCCGGCAATGGCATTGAATTTCTTGACCATTGGTACGATGACTTGTTCTGATAAAGCGGGTCCAGCATAGGTCTGCAAACGCCATTTGATCTTTGGCCCGGCTGCGATGATTGCCGGCGCTGCAAGGGCAGTCGTGGCTCCGACTCCTGCTGCTTTAAGAAACTTGCGTCTAGTAGTCATATCTTGATCTCCTGGTTGATTGTTTTACTCCGGTTGTTGGCATTTAAGCTATTGTAGCTATACTTTGATCTCCTGGTTGAATGTTTTACACAGGTTGTTGGTTTTTTACCTAATTTGCTCCTTTGGGAGTTCTTGTTGTTATCCATTTGCTCCTCCGAAATAGACGTAGTGGGGAAGCCACAATGCAATTTCAGGAAACAGCATATTGAGTATGAGCGACAAAACCATGACAATGACAAAGGGCAAGATGGAGGCGTAGATATCACGCATGTTGATTTCAGGTGGCGCCATCGCACGCATCAGAAACAGGTTGTATCCAAACGGTGGCGTCATGTACGCGATTTGCGTTGTGATAGTGTAAAGAACTCCGTACCAGATCAGATCGAATCCCAGGTGCCCCACCAACGGAATATACAACGGTGCCACAATCACCAGCATCGCTGTATCATCCAGGAATGTGCCCATCACCAGAAAGCTGAGCTGCATCAACACCAGGATCATCCAGGGCGATAGCCCCAACTGTTCGGTAAACAGATTTTCAATTGCCTTGACCGCACCTAGCCCATCGAATACTGCCCCAAAACCCATGGCTGCAACGATGATAAACATGAACATGCAGGAAATGGCCAGCGTTGAGCGTACGGATTTCTCTAAGACATGCCAAGTCATCCGGCCCTTGAAGATAGCAGCCATTAAAGCGGTCATGGCACCAATCGCCGAACTTTCTGTGAGTGAGGTCCAGCCGTTTACAAAGGGGATCATCATCGCAAAGAAAATGACCAGCGGGAGAACGCCAGCGGTCAACAGTCGATACTTTTCCTTGATCTTCAGCCTCGTTACCCATGGCAACCGATGCTTGAGTGGAAACCACAGTGCCAACAGCAGCAGGATCGTCAAAAGCACTTTCTTTCCCGCCAGAACATCCGCAGAAAAGGCCGCGATCAGCAGGATAATTACCACCAACAACACAAAGTCAACCATGAACGGTTGCTCAGATAACTGTTCAAATTCTTCACGCTCTGACTTGGTCATGGCCGGGCCGAGTCGTGGAGTGATTTTGCAACGAAGATAGATGTAGAGCATGAACAAAGCCGCCATCATCAATCCCGGAATGATGCCTGCCAGCCACAATTGACCCACCGGCTGATGGGCAATCAGAGCATAGAGCACCAACACCACCGAGGGGGGAACCAGTATTCCCAGGCTGGAACCGGCCTGAATCACCCCGGTAATCATCCTCTTGTCGTAGTTGCGCTTCATCAATTCCGGAAGAGCAATGGTGGCACCAATCGCCATACCGGCTACCGACAGGCCGTTCATCGCCGAGATCAGCACCATTAAACCAATCGTGCCGATTGCCAATCCGCCCGAGACTGGGCCCATCCAAACATGGAACATCTTGTAAAGGTCGTCAGCAATCTTCGATTCCGACAGGATATAGCCCATAAAGATGAACATCGGCAGGGTCAGCAACGGGTACCATTTCATCAGTTTCATCACCGACGAGAACGGTATATCTGAACCGCCTATACCCCATAACCATAGCGCTGAAATTGAGGCCACAAAACCGATCGCACCGAAAACACGCTGCCCGGTCAACAGCATCAGCATCATTGCCGAGAACATGAAGATGGCGATCATCTCATAAGACATCAGGCCGTCTCCTCGTAAATATCTTCTTCGTGGTGGCGGTGTGCCGGGTCACCGGAACGCAGATCAATGCCCCTGAGTGAGGCTATGTCTTTGAACATTTCCGAGAACGCCTGCAGTAACATCAGGATGATACCGACCAGAGCAATTACCTTGACCGGCCACAGATAGGGCCGCCACGCGGTTG
>DRJH01000299.1 GCA_011052285.1 Gammaproteobacteria bacterium | reverse complement strand
GACATCCGCGAAAGTCATCGAGTACCTCGCTGCCTGATTTTTAACCCGGTTTAAACACCTTACCCAGGCTCTGAAATCGATCACGCAGGGATGGGGATAAGAGCTACTGAATTTATCTCCCCTTGCCTGCTCACGGACGGCGGCAACCCTAGATTAAGACTAGCGGTCGATAGTGAGTGCCGCGATCACCTGGTCTTCATAAAGAATCCGATCAGCCAGAATCTCTCCCAGCCGGGATAAATCCGCATCCAGACTATCGAGATCGTCACACTGGTCGTCAAAATCGTATTTTTCATTAAAATCGAGGATTTGCTGCGTTGTATTTGCAATCTTGGGGTAAACATCTTCGGAGAGTTTCAGGACGTTCTGGCGGCGTTCGGTCCCATCATCGATGAACCGGTAAAGTTGAAAATGAGCACTTGCAGTATAATCAACCAGGGCTTCACAAAATTCCTGAATAATCAGCTGGATACCTTGATCCCGCTTAAAGGGCCGTAGTGCCGCAAGTTGGGTATAAAGAGAAAGCGTTGCCGTGCGCGACCCCAGCAATGTATCGTGTTTAGTCTGTGCGGCGTAACGTCGCTCTACAGATGCCTGACTGGTTTGCATCCCGAACCTCCTGGGTATCTCGCAATATTGTTATTGTTGCTTAAAATTGTTCTGACCCTACTATCCTGATTATCATGGTGGGTTGTCAACCCTCTTCGCCATCTGTGACACTTTATTTATGGGATCCAGATCATACGACTGGCCTGTCTCCCCCCCGTCTCCCCCTAAGTGGAGAGGCTGAAAAGGCCACAACTTGCTAGAATTGGCGCGGCTAGAATCTGATCCGACTCAGATATTGCCTAACCAACCCAAAAAACGCACGAGCTATACACAGTATGAAAACACCCGAGCTGCTGCTGCCCGCAGGCACCCTCAAAAATATGCACTACGCCTTTGCCTACGGGGCCGATGCCGTCTATGCGGGTCAGCCACGTTATTCCCTGCGAGTGCGCAATAACGACTTCAAACTGGAAAATCTGGCCAGCGGTATCGCTGAAGCCCATCACCTGGGCAAGAGATTCTTTGTCGCCAGCAATATTCTGCCCCATAACGCGAAAGTGAAGACTTACCTTGCCGACATGGCGCCGGTCATCGAGCTCAAACCCGATGCGCTGATCATGGCCGATCCGGGCCTGATCATGCTGGTCCGTGAGACATGGCCCGAGATACCGATCCATCTATCCGTACAGGCCAATACCGTGAATTATGCCGGGGTGAAATTCTGGAAGTCACTGGGTCTGGAAAGGGTCATCCTCTCCCGCGAGCTGTCGCTGGATGAGATCGAAGAGATCCGTCAGCAATGCCCAGATATAGAGCTGGAGGTCTTCGTCCACGGTGCCCTGTGTATCGCCTATTCCGGGCGTTGCCTGCTGTCCGGCTATTTTAACCATCGCGACCCCAACCAGGGCAGCTGCACCAACGCCTGCCGCTGGGACTACAAGCTGCACAATGCTGAAGAAAACGAGTCGGGGGACATCCAGAAGATCGACTTTGACGCGATGCAGGCCATGAAAGAACCTGAGCTTTTTTCTGAAACCCAGCCCCGTCACCCGCTGGCTGACAATGTCTACCTGATCGAGGAAGGCCAGCGTGCCGGTGAGTACATGCCCATTCTCGAAGATGAGCACGGCACCTATATTATGAATTCCAGGGATCTGCGTGCCATCCAGCACGTGGAACGGCTGGCAAAGATGGGCATCGACTCACTCAAAATCGAAGGCCGCACCAAGTCACACTATTATGTCGCCCGCACCGCCCAACTCTACCGCCAGGCGATTAGCGATGCGGTGGCCGGGCGTGAATTCAACCCGGACCTGTACAGCAAGCTCGATAACCTCGCCAACCGGGGATATACAGAAGGCTTTTACCAACGCCACCCGGATCAGGACTACCAGAATTACCTGGAGAACAACTCCATCCACACCCAACAGCAGTTCGTCGGTGAGGTCACGGCGTTTGATACCGACAACGGCATGGCCGAGATCGATGTGAAGAACAAATTCCAGGTGGGTGACAAGCTGGAGGTGATCGCCCCGTCCGGTAACCAGCAGATCCTGCTTGAGCGTATCGAGTCGCTCAAGGGCGAACCCATGGAGGTCGCACCCGGCAGTGGACACCACGTACGCATTCCGTTACCGCGTGCCGATTATGAAAAGGCATTGATCGCCCGCAATCTGGTTTAAAGCCCAAAAACTAATGTCCAGAAACTAATGTTCGGAACCTAACGTTCTGGGGCTAAAGCGGCCGCTCGTTGTTGCCGATACTAGCAACAGAACACACGCCATCCATTCTAAACAGGCAACGACGGACCGTGCACAGCAGCAAAAGTCTCTTTCTTACCATCGATCAAGGTGGCCACGCCAGTCGCGCGCTGGTCTATGACATGCACGGTGACGTGGTCGCGAACTGCTCGGCTGCCCTGACCACACGCCATCCCCATGCCCATTTTGTAGAACACGATGCCCAGGCGCTGCTTAACTCCATCCGGCAGTCGCTGCTTGATGTCTTCAATGAACTCGGCGAACGTGCCAAACACATAGAGGCTGCCGGGCTGGCGACACAACGCTCGAATATCGTCTGCTGGGACAAACACAGCGGTGAGGCCCTGAGCCCGGTCATCAGTTGGCAGGATACCCGTGGACACGAATGGCTGGCGAAGCTCAACCTGGATCGGGAGGATATCCACAAAACCACTGGCCTGTTTCCTTCTGCCCACTATGGGGCGAGCAAAATTCGCTGGTGTCTGGATAACCTCGAGGCCGTCAAAAAAGCCCGGCAGGATGGACGACTATGTTGCGGCCCCATGAGCAGTTTTATCGTGCATCACCTGATCGACAGCCGACCCAATCTGGCTGACCCGGTCAGCGCCTCGCGCACCCTGCTTTGGCACCTGCACCGCAAGGACTGGGATCAACATCTGCTGGACCGCTTCGAGATAGCTCGCGACATTTTGCCCGCGTGTGTTCCAACTCGTCATCAGTACGGTGACCTGAAAATTAACGATTACACCATTCCACTCACCCTGGTCACCGGCGATCAGTCCGCCGCCATGTACGCCTACGGCCAGCTGCAATACGATACCGCTTATGTGAATGCGGGCACGGGGGCCTTTGTCTCGCGACCGTCTGGCTACGCCCTGACCTATGCCCGCCGCCTGCTCACCAGCGTCATCTACTCCAATGAAGAAGAGAGTCAGTACGTCATGGAGGGCACGGTCAATGGTGCCGGCAGTGCGATTGAGTGGCTACAGTCACAGATGCCCGTGACCGACCTGTGGCAGCAGTTACCTCACTGGCTGGACGAGATCACCAACCCACCGCTGTTTTTGAACGGGGTCTCAGGTCTGGCCGCGCCCTACTGGCTCTCCGAATTTGAGACCGAGCTGGAATACGGTGCTGAGCCGGCAGCAAACTACGTTGCCGTTATTGAGAGCATCGTTTTCCTGCTCCACGCCAATGTCCAGGAAATGATGAAATTCGCCTCTCACCCTGAGCAACTGCAGATCACCGGCGGCCTGGCCAAGCTGGACGGACTCTGTCAGCGCCTGGCAGACCTGACCCGGCTACCTGTTTACCGCCCGGTCGAATGTGAAGCCACCGCTCGCGGCACGGCTTATCTGATTGCAGAGAAGCCCAGACAATGGCCCGAAAGCCAGCATGGCGTCTGGTTCAAGCCTGTCAACAACGCGATTCTGGACACACGCTTCCTGCTCTGGGAGCAGGCCATGCTACAGCGTATGCGCAAGCAGGAGGAAAGTGACGGGTAGCGATTCCGACTGTCCTCCCAATTTTAGTATCCGCATTACCCGAAGCCAGTGTGCTGGGTAAAAAATATACAGTTTCCACTAAAAATTGTACCTGGATCACATAATGGTGGTGCCCATCACCTTGTAGATGCCGATAGAGCCTATATGCTGAAACTGCATTACAAGGGGGCTGACGATCTGAGTAACGAGGAGATCGACCGCATCGATCGCGCGGGTTCCTACGAGATGGCCAGGCGAAGTACCCCCGCCGCCGCGGCCTATTTTATTGCCATTGCCGTACTGGCCTT
>DRJH01000298.1 GCA_011052285.1 Gammaproteobacteria bacterium | reverse complement strand
AGGTGGAGGAAGAGGTCTACACACGACGAGAGATTACGCAGGTTTTCAGTATCCCCGCCTCGTTGATCATCGCTCTATTGCTTACGGTCGCTGCCTATTTCTTCAGCCTGCCGTGGGTAAAGACTGCAGCGGATGCGGGCGCTCTTTCTATCAACGTGCCCGTTGGCTTGGCAGGGCTTCTCCTGGGGGGCTTTACACTCAGTACCCGACGAGAGGCGGTTCCACAGCTTCTGGGAATTTTGGCCATGGAGAATGGGGCATTTTTTGCCGGAATTGCGATTGCGCCCGACATGCCTATGATCGCCGAACTGGCGCTGGCCTTTGATATTCTCCTATTGACCTTTGTGGTTGGGGTACTCACCCGAGCTGTTCATGAACGAATCGGCAGCACCGCTGTGGGCAAGCTCACCAACCTCCGTGAGGAGGTGCAGCAATGATCTTGTTTGTGCTTATAAGCATTCCCCTGGCTGCCGCTGCATTGTCCTCATCGTCCAGCCAGGCTCGTTTCGGGTCGATGATAAGCGTTATCGGTGCAGTGGCCGCACTGGCGCTTTCGGGATGGGTGGCTGTGGATGTGATCACTTCTTCAAAACATGTGCTCGTGGCAATACCCGGCTGGATTGCCATTGATGCTCTGGGAGCACTCATACTGTTACTCATCGCTGTGGTGAACGTGACGGCAACGCTCTTTTCTGTGGGCTACATGGATTTTACTACGACAGGTGATAGCCATCGCTATTATTTAAATTTCAATCTGTTCGTCTTCTCCATGTTCATCGTGCCACTGCTCCAGGAACCGAATATCGTCTGGATTGCTGTTGAGCTCACGACGCTTTTCTCCGTGCTGTTGGTGGGATTCGAAAATACCCGTGAAGCGCTTGAGGCAGCATGGAAATACGTTGTTCTTACGCTCATGGGGGCGGCGATCGCTCTGCTCGGATTCCTGGTGCTGTATTGGGCGGCAAGGCAAGCTGGCATTACGCACTATACATGGGCAGGGCTGGAGGCCGGTGCACCACAGATGTCGCCGGTACTTCTGAAGGCGGCATTCACCCTCATTCTCGTGGGTTTTGGTGCCAAGGTCGGACTGGTGCCCCTGCACACTTGGTTGCCTGATGCCCACAGCCAGGCTCCCACACCGGTGTGTGCGCTCCTCTCCGGAATTGAAACCACCGCGGTACTCTATGTCATACTGCGCCTTTTGCCTGTGATGTCTGCGGCACCTGCCATCCATGCCAACACTTGGTTGCTGATATTCGGGTTGATCTCGGTGGGTACGGCGGCCTTTTTATTGTTGCGTGTTCGCGACTACAAGCGACTCTTTGCCTTTTCTACCGTAGAACATATGGGCATTATCCTGGCTGCGTTTGGTTTGGGTGGAACTGCAGCACATACCGCGGCGATGCTTCAGATCGTCGGCCATACCCTTACTAAATCGTTTTGTTTCTACACCGCAGGTAGCGTACTACAGATGACGGGAACCCGTAACATCGCCTCGGTGCGTAGTGTAATCAGACGTTCACCGCTAATCGGTGTGGCACTACTTCTAGGTGGCCTGGCCATTGCTGGTGCGCCCCCTTTTGTACTTTTTTTGAGTGAGTTCTCTATTCTCAGGGCCGGTCTGAATCAAGGTGAGTATCTGACTACCGGGCTACTGGTATTCTTTATTGCCATTGCATTTTTCGCGATCATGAATCATATCGGCCGCATGGTGTTTGGATCGACCGAGGTTGGCGACCCGATCCGCCCCTATGTTTTGCCTGTGAGTTCCAGAATGACCCTCATTCTTGCGGTCGTGCCTGTCATTGTGTTGGGAGTCTATATTCCGGGGCCGTTGCAGCAGCTGATTACACTTGCAGCGGCAGTGCTGGGAGGCAGGGGATGATGAAGGCTCAAGAACTCGCAGATCAGGCGCAATCCCTTTGGCCCCTTGATGTTGAGAGCTGTGTCGATGCGTCTTCCGGGATTGTCGAACTTTGCTGCAAGCGTGAACAAGTACCCCACTTGTGTGACTGGTTGTTTAACCACCAGGCTTATCTTTTTGCCGGACTGATCGTTGAAGAGAATACCAGCCGCTGGGATTTATTCTATTTGTTCGTGGGTCAGGGTAAAGGGGGGTGTGTCCGGGTCAGAACCAGTGCGGCGCTTGAGGAACGTCAATTTCAAAGTGTAAGCGTACCGGTGCACGCTGCTGACTGGCATGAGCGTGAGGCCGAAGACCTCTTTGGACTGGTCTTTGAGGGTCACCCACGCCTGGGCGATTTCATTCTTCATGATGACACCTGGCAAGAGGGGGTCGAACCGATGCGAAATAATTTCGATCCAGCGGCTGCACTCTCCAACCGCCAGCCGAGAGAAAACGCGTGTCCGAGAAGAATTGTCGATGTCCCCGGTGCTTTTGTTATGCCCATCGGGCCGGTCTTTTCCGGAACTGCAGAATCTGTCCATTTTCAGCTGGAAACGGTCGGTGAAGAGGTCCTCCGTGCTTTCCCCAGGCTCTTTTTCAAGTACCGTGGTGTGGAAAAGCGTGCCGAGGGGTGTTCTGTTGATCAAGCCCTGCTTCTGGCCGAGCGGTTTGCAGGGACCACGGCTTTCGCTCATGCCTTCGCTTTTGCTATGGCCATTGAGCAGATTAGTGACAGGGAGGTGCCTGAAAGGGCGCAGGTCTTGCGTATCTTCGTTGCTGAGCTGGAGCGGCTACGCAGTCACCTCAGCACCATCGAGGGGATCTGTGCCTCTACCGGTCTGGCGGTCGCCGCAAACCAGACGGCAATCCTGGAAGAAGAGGCACTGCGGCTTTCGGGTAGTCTCACCGGCCATCGCTATCTCTTCGGTCTGGTGATTCCGGGGGGTTTGAGTCGGGACTGTGACAACCAGGCTTGTCGGCAGAGCGTCATTAAGGCCAGGGATATTCTCCAGCGCCTGGATGGAATCGACAAACTTCTGATCAACACGAGCAGTTTTCTTGACCGTATCGAAGAAGTGGGGGTCATAACCCAAGAGCAGGCCCACAGTCATGGCTTGGTTGGCCCTGTGGCCCGTGGCTCGGGTTGCTGTTCCGACCTCAGGAGACTGCAGCCCTACGGAGGTTACGATACATTTGACTTCGAAACCCCCTGCGAAGTGGAAGGGGATGGCTATGCGCGTTTACGGATTCTTTTCGCCGAAGCAAAGCAGTCGGTCCGGATCATGGAACAGGCCCTCGAACGGCTGCCGGCAGGCCCGGTGTTCTTGGCCGGAGAAGCTGCGCCGGGTGTGGTACCTGTTGGTGTTGAGACCCCGCGGGGTGCCACTTGGCACTGGCTACGCATGGATGAAGAAAGGAAGCTAACCAGATATCGGTTGATCACACCCTCTTTTACCAATTGGCACGGATTTCATCTGGCGGCAGAAAATTTCGCTTTCCAGGATTTTCCGATCATCCTCGCGACCTTCGGGTTGTCCGTGGCTGAAAATGATCGATAAGCAGGTTGAGGCAGGAGCCAGGACATGAGCAGATGGGTGCTAAAGGGGTTGCAAACCGGGATTGTCACCACCCGCTATCCCGGGGGAGAAGAGGGTGCTCCAGGCATCTCCCCAGGGATACCACAGGACATGGTCTGTAGTGGTAGCCATGCTGAAGCCTTGGCCTTACGCTGTCCGACCGCCGCACTACAGCGGGAAAAAGATCAAATCAGTGTACTGCGTGAACGCTGTGTTCACTGTTATCGCTGTGCTCGGGGGATTACTAAGCCGATCCAATGGGAGAGGGGATTCGAGTGGGCACGCATCCGCAGCGATGCAGCGGTTTTCCCAAAAGCATTTCAGCAGTCATTGCATATCCGTGTCATCGATGCTGGTGATTGTGGGGCCTGTCTCCACGAGGTCAAACTCATGAACAACCCCTTCTACAATATGCATCGATTGGGTTTTTTCATCACTCCGACACCCCGTAAGGCAGATATCCTCCTGGTGGTCGGACCGGTAACCGACCATATGAAGCGTGCCATGTTAAAGGCCTACGAGGCCATGCCTGAACCCAGGCGGGTGATGGCCGTCGGGGCCTGTGCCCTCAGTGGCGGTGTGTTTGGGCCAGGTTTTGTTACCGGCAGCGGGGTTGGTGACGTGTTATCCGTCGACCTGGTAATCCCGGGGTGTCCTCCTCCTCCGCTGGCTATTCTACATGGTTTGCTGACCATCACCGGGCGCAAGATGGCGCTACAAGACGACAAGCCCGCTGTACCCGGGGGAGGGACGTAATGACCGATCCCGGGTTTTTGTTGACCATCACGTTTGTACTCTACTTTTTGGGAATCGCTGCGGTGCTCTGGTTGCCGGAAAAGATGACTGCCCCGGCGCTGGCCGGATTCGGTGGACTCGGGTCTTTGCTGCTTCTTGTCACCGGCGGTGATGCTCTGTTTTCCAGCAGTACCTTCCACAGCACATTATGGGCCATTCCCGGTATCGGGGATTTGACTATAAGCATCGATTATCTATCGGCATTCTTCCTGGTGGTGACCGCCTTGGTTGCTCTGCCAGCGGTAATTTTTGCAGCTGCCAGGATCGCTGATGAGCAATGGTGTCATCCCGGTTACCGTGCCGCACTGTACCTGGGCTTGCTCATTGCGATTCCTCTGGTCGTTATCTCCGCAGATGTCTTTTTGTTTCTTGTGGCCTGGGAGGTCATGTCAATCCTCATCTATCTTCTTGTCAACAGCGGTCACAGTGAGCGCCCGGGTTATCTGATGCTGGCCATCGGTGAAGCCGGTACGCTGGCGGTATTGGTCGCATTCCTGCTGCTGGCCGGTACTTCCGGGACACTCAGTTTTGCAGAACTCAAAGTAAGTGGGCTCAGTCTGGGACCCGGGCTGCGGTGGGTCATCTTCATCCTCTCCTTCGCAGGATTTGGCGTCAAGGGAGGACTGATTCCCATGAATTTCTGGATTCCACGGGCCTATACCGCTGCCCCGAACGCATTCATACCACTGATTGCAGGAGCAACGTTGAACATGGGGCTGTATGGCATCATCCGAGTCAATACAGATCTCTTACCTATAACACAAGCCGGGCCGGGAATTACCATGCTCATTATCGGCTCGGTTACCGCATTGATCGGCATTCTCTATGCGACCATTGAGGATGACTTCAAAACCCTGTTGGCACACAGTTCCATAGAAAATGCCGGTATCATCACCGCGGCATTGGGTGCCAGTGTGCTTTTTCTTGCTACCGGGCACCGGGTTGCTGCGGCCATGGCTTTGCTCGCTGCGCTCTATCACCTTCTCAACCATTCGATTTTCAAGACCCTGCTCTTCATGGGTGCCGGTGTAGTAGAAGAGGCAGCCGGAACACGTAGCCTTGATCGGATGGGGGGCCTGCTTAAGCGGATGCCCTGGACCGGGTTTTTTATGCTGGTTGGGGTGCTATCTATTGCCGCCATGCCGCCGTTCAACGGCTTTGTTAGTGAATGGCTGACCCTCGAATCACTGCTGCGCAGTACGGAACTGACTTCTCTGGGCATCAAGATAGCGTTTGTGGTGGCCGGGGTCGCTCTGGCACTGACCGCCGGACTTGCAGTCACTTGTTTCGTCCGTGCCTTTGCCATGGGTTTCCTGGGTATGCCGCGTTCAGAAGCCGCCCGAAGTACACACGAAACGAGGTCCTCAGCACTTCGGCCCATGGCCCTTCTGGCGCTTGCCTGCCTGGCTTTTGGGGTGCTGCCAACGTATGTGATCCCGGCTGTGGACCGGGTGGTGGCGCCACTTACTGGTGCTAGCGCTACCCGCGCCCTCGTTCCACCATTTTTTGAGGATTCAGCACCCGTCAGTGAATTACCACAGAAGTTTGCCAGTGAATTTCATGATCTGGGTGCGCAGCTTGGCCACAGCACAATGCCGGGTCGTGGACTGGCAGTCATTCACCGTGGTGGTGAAAAAAATCCGGTAGTCTTCGCCATGTCCACTTCGTATATGTTCGTGACGCTTATCCTCCTGCTCGGGGTCTGCGCTGGCGTTGTCTGGCTTGTTGTGGTCCGGCGTCGCAAGACAGTACGACGCCCCAGGTGGGACGGTGGTGTCAGGCATCTGATGCCGGAGATGACCTATACGGCGACCGGGTTTGCGCAGCCGGTGAGGGTGGTCTTCGAAGCCATTTTACGCCCCCAGATCGTGGATCGGCGGGAGACTATTGCCAAATACTTCCGGGTGGCAATTCAGCAAGAGCGCAAGGAGATACACCTGGTTGATCGTTTGGTGTTGCACCCACTGGCAGTGACCGCACAATGGATTGCCAGCAGTTTGGCGCGTATGCACCACGGCCAGATCAACGCCTATGCTGGTTATGCACTGTTGGTCCTTGTGCTATTCCTGGTGATCGCATCAACCACTTGAGATGGGAGCTTTCTCGAAAATAGAGATGATGGTGGAACGGAGCAGGATCGAACTCCTGACCTTGGCATCGCGAACGCGACGCTCTACCAGCTGAGTTACCACCCCGAGGCGGAGGACTCCACACCAGTTCAACGTTTGTCGATGTTACAGCTCAACGATGCGTGCTTCCGGCTCAAGTAGATCTATTTCCTGTTGCGGCGGTAGTTCACCTACATCAAGCCGGCCTCTCTTTTGCCGATTGCTTCGTGAAGAAATACTAATGGGCCTTGATTTATTGTTTATTTGCCCCCATCTGCGGGGCATTGTGACGCTATGGAGTACATTTTGGAATGCCGATTTATGTGT
>DRJH01000297.1 GCA_011052285.1 Gammaproteobacteria bacterium | reverse complement strand
CTGGCCCGGTATGCGGGTACCGGTTTGCAGGGCAGATTCACCATATCTCTAGGCAGCTCGATGTAGACCGGCCGCGATTGCTGCTGACAAATATCAAGCACCCGGGCAATCTCGGCCGGGGCCGTGGCAGCATCATCAAGAATCGCCTGGGCAGCGGTGATTTCATGAAATATTTTCAGCTGCGAAGTAAAACTTTTAACCTGGTGATGCAAACCCAGACCGCGGGTTCGCTCCTGGGCACCGGGCGCACCGGAGATGACCACCAGGGGCGACTTTTCGACATAGGCCTGGGCCACAGGATTGACCATATTAAGAGCCCCGGCACCATAGGTAACAGCCGCTACACCCAGGGTCGAGTGATAGCGGGCCGCAGCATCGGCGGCAAAGCCCACGGCCGGTTCATGGCTTAGCGTGTAAAGTGGTAGTATGGCGGTGTCTTCCAGGACTTTGAAAAAAGGTAGAGCAAAGTCACCGGGGATACCGAACACTTCTTTTGCACCACGTTCTTTAAGGGCTTGAAACAGTTGCTTGGCAATGCTCATGAGTGTCTCCGGGACAGCGGTTGGATACAGTTTATCATGACCCCAGCATCTCCCTGAGTATTCAGACTCCTTTGACTCGGTGTGGGCCTCAGATAAAACCAATAGAAAATGGAAAAAGAACCGAGCATTCACCTAAGCCTTGAACAAGTACATCAGCTCAGTTACCGAAGCCTGCTGGCCTGTGGTTGCGACCAAGCCAACGCCCGTGCGGTGGCTGATACCATCACTGCGGCCGAACGTGACTGCTGCCATTCCCATGGCTTGTTTCGCTTGTCTGGATATATTGCCTCGTTAAAAAGCGGCAAGGTCAATGGTCATGCTGACCCGCAGCTGGAGCAACTGGCACCGGCGGTACTGCGTATCCATGGCGACAATGGGTATGCTCCGCTGGCCCTGCAGCGTGGACGGGACCCTCTGATCGGTTGTGCTCGCAAACAGGGCATAGCGGCACTGTCAATCATCCACACCCATCATTTTGCCGCCCTGTGGATGGAAGTATCTGCGTTGGTAGAACAAGGGCTTTGTGCCTTCGCTTTTACCGCCTACATGCCCTGTGTAGCACCGGCAGGAGGCAGCAAACCTTTTTACGGAACCAATCCCATGGCCTTTGGCTGGCCCCGCAAAGGAGTGCCGCCGATGGTTTTTGACCAAGCCTCTGCCGCTATGGCCCGTGGTGAAATCATGCTTGCTCAGCAGGCAGGATTGCCGGTTTCCGAGGGGGTAGGCCTGGACCTTAACGGCCATCCTACTACCGATCCAGGAGCCATTCTGGAGGGTGCTCAATTGGCCTTTGGAGGTCATAAGGGGGCCGCACTGGCACTCATGATCGAGCTGCTGGTCGGCCCATTGCTGGGAGAACGCTGCAGTTTTGAAGCGGCCGAAGCTGACAACGGGGATGGTGGTCCCTCACGCGGTGGAGAACTGCTGCTCGCTATCGACCCCGCCCGTTTCGGTGACCCTGATCACTGGGCTGACCATGCCGAAAGGGTGTTCACCCGTTTACTCGAGCAGCCAGGAACCCGTCTGCCGGCTGATCGTCGCTACCAGGGCCGGGAACAGACCCGGCTGCACGGTATCAAAATTTCCAGTACACTGTTTGCCAAGATCCATGCACTGGCCGGGATTACACCGGGGGAATCCTTTCTTCACCAATAAAAAGTGGACAAGGCTCGGACTCCGAAAATACCAACGGCTCCAGCGTAAGCATCGATCGAACCAATCGGAGGGCATTTTCTGAACAAGAAAAGCATCGCCCGATTCACAGCTGACGAAAGTGGCTACCAACACACACAATAGAGAAAGCGATATGGGTAGTGTAAGTAATCTGAAAATCGATTTGGTCGAAGTCTGTGAGGCGGCAGCGAGGGCCTGTGCACCCTTTATTGGCTCCGGTAATAAGGATGAAGGTGACGGGCTTGCCGTCGATGCCATGCGCTCGCGCATCAACCAGGTCAAAATGCGCGGTCTCATTGTCATCGGTGAAGGTGCCAAGGATGAAGCACCGGCACTGTATGATGGTGAAGCAGTGGGCACTGGCGAAGGTATCGGTGTCGACATTGCGGTCGATCCTATCGAAGGCACCAACCTGTTTGCCAAGGATATGCCCGGTTCCATCTGCACCCTGGCGGCCGCACCAGTCGGTACGATGTTCCAGCCCGGACCCTGTTTTTATATGGACAAACAGGTCTACCCGAAAGTCGCCCGGGGCAAAATCGACCCACAGGCGCCGGTTGCTGAACGTCTGGGTCAACTGGCCCGGGCCCTGGGCAAGGAACGGCGTGAACTGAAGGTCTTTATCCTCGACAAACCACGGCATCAAGAACTTATTGCCGAAGTGTATGCTGCCGGTGCCAAGGTTCGCCTAGCCACAGACGGTGATGTCAACGGCGCAATCCAGGCGGTCCTGAATATGGGATCCGACGCCCTGTTCGGAATCGGCGGCACCCCTGAGGGTATTGTCACCGCTTGCGCGGCCCGCGCCATGGGAGCAGAAATGTTTGCCCGTATGGCCCCGCAGAAAGATTTCGAAATCGAACTGTGTCGCAAGGAGGGGGTGGATACCCAACGCATCCTGACCCGTGATGAACTGGTCACCAGCGACGATGTGTTGTTTATCGCCACCGGCCTGACCAGCGGTGCCTATGTTCGTCACGTTAAAGTTGGCTACGACGCCTACGGTCGCCATAAAACGACCGATACCGTCGTCCTCGATGGTGGCGTCGGTAATATCCGCCGCGTACAAACTACTGTTCATGTTTAAAAAAGCAAAAAAGGGGTCAGAGCCCTTTTTTACTGACATTTCTCCTTCTGCATACTACAAATAGCGCCAACGCTGGAAAATGTCGATACCAGATAAGGCACACAAACGGTCAACAGCATTTTTGCCACCATTGTCGTCGTGATATCGCCAACAAGGATCAAGTCCCCTTCGTTAATGGCGATCAGGATCGGACCAACGATGAATGCATATTTCATCGAGCGCACCACAACCTGCCGTTCACAGGCAATTCTCAACCATGTCATCATCAATGGACAACTCCTAATCAGGGAGGGGATAATTACTGGCGGGCAAGTATATCGAATAACCCACCTGCTGCCGAATCCTGTTACGCCCCTTCAGACTGGATGAGGTAACGGCTACAATACGCGCACTATGACAGAACAATACCAGGCAGATCAAATCGAACAGCGGGCCCGCCAATACTGGACCCAAAATGACAGCTTCCGGGTGACCGAAGATCCTGACAGGGAGAAGTACTACTGCCTGTCGATGTTTCCCTATCCCTCCGGAAGCCTGCATATGGGCCATGTACGCAACTACACCATCGGTGATGTGGTCAGCCGTTACCAGCGTATGCTGGGTAAAAATGTCCTACAGCCCATGGGCTGGGATGCTTTTGGCCTGCCCGCCGAGAATGCCGCGATCCAGCATCAGGTACCACCGGCACAATGGACCTACCAAAACATCAATGACATGCGTGTACAGCTGCAACAGCTCGGCTACGCCTATGACTGGAACCGCGAGTTGGCAACCTGTCGGCCGGAATATTATCGCTGGGAACAATGGTTTTTCCTTCAGCTCTATAAACAGGGCCTAGTGTATCGCAAAAATGCGGAAGTTAACTGGGACCCCGTCGACCAGACCGTTCTGGCCAATGAGCAAGTCATCGACGGCCACGGCTGGCGTTCCGGAGCACTGGTGGAGCGACGGGAAATTCCCCAATGGTTTTTAAAAATCACCGATTTTGCCGATGACCTGTTGTCTGAACTAGACTATTTGCCGGAATGGCCGGAAGCGGTCAAAACCATGCAGCGCAACTGGATCGGCCGTTCGGAGGGTGTTGAAGCTGTATTCAAGGTCGCGGACAGCGACCTGGAAATACCGATCTTCACGACTCGCCCGGACACAATCATGGGCGTCACCTATATGGCGGTAGCCGCCGAGCACCCGCTGGCACGCCAGGCCGCAGTAGGTAGTCCTTATATCGCTGAGTTTATTGAGCAATGCCGCCAGACCGGGGTAGCTGAAGCTACGATCGAGACCATGGAAAAGAAAGGTATGCCACTGGGACTGGATGTTATCCATCCTCTGACCGGGCAGCGCATTCCAATCTGGGTGGCCAATTTCGTACTCATGAGCTATGGCACAGGTGCGGTCATGGCCGTACCCGGACATGATGAACGTGACTGGGCCTTTGCCAATAAATATAAGCTTGAGATCCGCCAGGTCATCCGACCTGCAGACGACACTGATGTTGATATTTCGCTGAATGCCTACGTTGAATACGGTATTCTAATGAACTCCGGCCGCTTTGACGGCCTGACCTCAAAACAGGCTTTTACCGCCATCGCCGAGCAATTACAAGACCAGCAACAAGGTGAAATACAGGTCAATTATCGGCTACGTGACTGGGGCGTATCGAGGCAGCGCTATTGGGGCTGCCCGATACCGATCATCTACTGTGACCACTGCGGTGACGTACCGGTCCCCGAAAATGACCTTCCGGTGGTGTTACCTGAAGAGGTTGCCTTTACTGGCGCCAAATCCCCAATCAAGGCCGACCCGGCCTTTCATGCCGTGACCTGCCCACGTTGTGGAGGCCCGGCGCAACGTGAAACCGATACCTTTGATACCTTCTTCGAATCTTCTTGGTATTTCGCTCGCTTTACCTGCCGCGATAATGATGCCGCTATGATCGATGAGCGGGCCAATTACTGGTTGCCGGTGGACCAGTATATCGGTGGTATCGAACATGCTGTTCTGCACCTGCTATACGCCCGTTTTTTCCACAAGTTACTGCACAAATTCGGCCTGGTGAACAGTGTCGAACCATTCAGCCGCCTGCTAACCCAAGGCATGGTGTTGATGGGCGGTACAAAAATGTCCAAGTCCAGGGGCAATGTAGTCGATCCCCAGTCGATGATCGATCGCTATGGTGCTGACACCGTGCGCCTGTTTGTGATGTTCGCCTCACCTCCCGATCAATCCCTGGAGTGGAATGACCATGCCGTGGCCGGCTCCAACCGTTTCCTGAAACGGTTGTGGCAACTGGTCCTGAACTGGCAGCAACAGAGCAAACATTGTGCCTCTACCGACGACCAGGGGCGCAGCAAGGCAATACGCAGCCATGCACACCACATGCTGGAGAAGGTCAGTCGTGATTTTGAACGCATGCATTTCAATACCGTGGTAGCGGCTGCCATGACTCTGGTTAACCAGCTTGAGCCCATCATTAGCGATGCCGGCCCACTGGAAACAGTAACGCTGAAAGAGGCGATCTCCATTTTGTTGCGGATACTGGCACCGATTACGCCCCACATCTGTCACGAACTGTGGTTGCGTATCGGCGCAGAAACAGCCATTATTGACGCTTCCTGGCCGGAGATTGACCGTGATGCACTGGTCAGTGAAACATTGCAACTGGTCGTCCAGGTCAATGGCAAGCTGCGGGGTAAAATTACTGTGCCGGTCAAAACTGATGATATCCAGATTGAAGCCACTGCGCTGGCCGAGCCGTCTGTGCAAAAATACATCACGGATAAAACCATTCGCCGAGTGATTGTAGTATCCGGCCGCTTGGTAAATATCGTAGTCTGATTACAGGAGACATTGGTCATGACGAAAAAATACCTCTGGGTCGCAATAGCACTAACGATGTTGTTACTCAGTGGCTGCGGATTCCACCTGCGTGGCAGTGTTACACTGGCACCCAGTATCAGCTCCCTGTATCTCGATGGTGGCGAAGTGGAGCTGCGGCAAGCATTGGGTAATATTCTCGATTTCAGTGGCGCACAACTGCAAACGTTGGTGAAAAGTGCCCGTTCAATCCTCAAGATCTCAGATAACAACTTCACACAGCGAGTACGCTCGGTGGATACGCGCGGTAAGGCCACTGGTTATTACCTCGATTATCAGGCGACCATTCAGCTGGATAATGCCGCAGATGGTAAGGTATTGCTACCCTCATCACGAATGCTGCTGACCCGAGACTACAACTACAGTAGTGATAATGTATTGCAGGCAGAAAATGAAGTGCGCTATCTTAAATCTACGATGCGCAAGGAAATGGCAGCCCGCATCGCACGCCGCCTGGAATCCGTTCATTAGACCGATATCGGGCCCACTGGTAGCCTTGGTTGTACGGTGAAAATTCCTGCTGCGGCGTTACCGGGGCATATGGGCAGTAGACTGGCGCCGATCTACCTGTTGCACGGCCCTGAGCTGTTGCTAGTTGAGGAATCAATCAATTGTTTGCGCCATACTGCCAACGCACAAGGTTACGATGAACGCCTGAGCTTCACTGTTGATAACCGTTTTAATTGGTCGGATTTTCTACTCGAAAGTCGTAGTCTGTCGCTGTTTTCGAGTAAACGCTTGCTGGAGCTTAGACTACCAACCGGCAAACCCGGTATCGCAGGTGGCAAGGCCATCCGTGAATATATAAAGAACCTAGCACCTGACACGGTGTTGGTCATCGTCGCTGCCGCGCTTGAGTATCGTGATCTTGCTACCGCCTGGGTCAAGGCCATCGACTCGGCGGGCATACTCGTGGAACATCGGGAAATTCTGGCACCACAACTCCCGGGCTGGATAGTGCAACGACTCCGACAACGCGATATGACCGCCGAAACTGCTGTGGTAGATTTTTTAGCCTATAGTTTTGAAGGTAATCTACTGGCTTTGGCACAACAGATAGACCGGCTCACGCTACAACACCAGGGCAAGCAGTTGATACTGGCACAGGTCCAGGAATTGGTCGATGCTGATGCCCGGTTTTCTATATATTCACTGATCGATGCGGCCCTGGAGGCGAATATTGTTCGTTGTCGACGGCTGCTGCAAGGCCTGCAGCGTGAAGGAGTAGAGCCAATCCTGATTCAATGGTCACTGGCCCGCGAGATTCGTTCCCTGTTGGTCATGCGCGGGCAGTTGGACCATGGCCAGTCTCTGGCTTCGGTTTTACAAAAAAATCGTGTCTGGAGTACTCGCAAGCAACGGCTAAGCCAGGCCTTGCAACGCCTTCATGAGCCACAGCTGCGCACCCTACTACTACGACTGGCGCGCCTGGATCGGGTGCTCAAGGGTCGCTGGCCCACAGATGCCGTGGAACCAGCTCGTGGTACTATCTGGGATGAACTGGAATATGCCACTCTACTAGTCTGCGGTTATTCTATGCACCTATAGTCACTCCCGCCAGTAGTAGCTCTACATATTGTCTAGGAGGCTGTCCGAGAACAGAGAACCTACGGCGGACAAGCGGAATTTAGCCCGATTTTCCTCGCCACGGCCCCTATTCTCGGACAGCCTGCTAGCTGTAGATGTTGATGTATTTGATGCAGATTACCCGCAAACAAGACGCGATATTTTTATCGTTGCTAACCAGACACTGGTCGTGAATTTGGACAATCAGTTCGGGCAAACTCATCTCCAGTTCCTCAGACATGGTGTCCAGCACCGTCCAAAAGACCCGTTCCAGCCGGATCGAGGTGGAGTGCCCATGGATACGAAAGCCACGTCGTTCCGGAATGAAATCCTGTATCTGGTCAACCAGGCAAGCATTGAACATGTGATCCAGAACATTTTTCGCTTCCAGATAAATCGGCATAACTGGTTGCTCCTTGGGGAGAATATTCGGGTGAAACTCGGCAAAGTGGCCTACACCTCACCGGGCCGTGGCGTTGCCAATAAATACTACCTCCAAAATCAGACCCGATGATAGCATAGCCTTGACGGTGGTTAACCTGATTACGCGTCAACCTGTTTAGAGGAGATGACTATGAGAGCGATATGTAAAGCAATGTGTTCAAAGCTGGTGCTGTCTGGTGTAGCCGGACTTTTCATTCTTTCATCCGGCCTGGGTAGTGCACTGGCAGCCACACCACTGGTGGATAGTGCTTGGGTAAAAGCCAATATCGGCAAGCCCGGCATTGTGTTTCTGGATGTACGGGGGAAACTTGCCGGAAAATCAAAGGCAGATTATTTGCGTGGCCATATTCCCGGAGCGGTGTGGACGAACTATCTTAAAGACGGCTGGCGCACTAAGGATGCTCATGGAACTCCGGGAATGATGGCGCCAGTGGCGAAGTTGGAGAAACTCATCGGAGGTCTGGGTATCAGTGACAGCTCACACGTCGTGATCGTCCCCAATGGTGGCAAGGCAACCGATGTAGGAACGGGTACCAGGATCTACTGGACCTTCAAGGTTCTTGGTCATGACGATGTTTCTTTACTCAATGGCGGTATGGTGGCCTATACAAAGACGGTTGACAAAGCTACGAAAAAACCGGTTAACCCCCTGGATAAAGGCATGGTGAAGCCAGCGGTGGCGGTTTTTACGGCACATCCTCGCATGGACTGGATTGCCACCAAGGAGGAAGTCAAAAAAGCTTCTGTCAGCGGTGGTATGCTGGTAGATAATCGCCCGAATAACCAGTTTTTGGGGGTGAATCGCCATCCGAAGGCCAAACGTTTCGGCACCATTCCAGGTGCAAAAAATCTGCCGGAGAACTGGTTGACTGAAAATGGTGGGGGGACTTTCCGCCCCAAATCAACACTGATTAAACTGTATGAAGCTGCAGGTGTACCCACTACCGGAAAGCAGATTACTTTCTGTAATAGTGGTCATTGGGCAAGCATTGGCTGGTTCGTTTCCCACGAGATTCTGGGGGACAAGCAAGCCAGGATGTACGATGGTTCAATGCTCGAATGGTCGGCTGATAAAAGTCTGCCTATGGAGCGAAAGATAAAATTGTAGTCCGAAGGTAACTATTCAGCGTATTCATCTTTTGTCCCATTACGGCGTTATTTTCGTACCCACATTCTCCGTGCGAAAATGCCTTGTACTGAAGCAAAATCTAAACACGCTGAAGAGTTACGCCCGAAGCGGGATTTATCCTGGGGCGGAATTTACCATTTGTTGTGAACGCATAGGGTGGCTGTTTATACAAATACAAAACCGGGTGGATTCGGTGGTGTTTTCGAAACAATTATGGCTGTTATTGACCATAGACAGTTTATTTTGGAATCACCCCTAACCCACCCGGAAGAATGCCACAAAGTAACCGTGTATTCATGAATTTATCAACATCGAGATTTGGTTGAATGGAGTTTTTCAAAAAAACCCTGGACCCGGTTATCGCACTAGTCGCAATATCTATACTTGATATTTTTCTGTTTGTGATCGTTGGTGCCTGGACAGTTGGTGGTGGTGAGACGATGATGACCGGTTTGGCTGCCAAGGCGATATTGGGTAGTGATATTGAGAAAATACCCTTTTGGAACCTCGTTTTTCCACCCACCTTTGGTTACTGGAAAATCTACATTAGTCTTGGCATGTTGTTCGGTGCATTTGTCAGCGCGGTTATTTCCAAAGAGTTCTATCTTCGTGTACCCAAACATCTATCGGAATGGGTGATGATAACCATCGGCGGATTGATGATGGGCATTGGTATTCGCCTGGCATTTGTTTGTAATATTTCCACCTTTCTTGGGCTGACGCCGCAGATGAATCTGGGGGGGTATCTTGCAGTAACCGGTATTATTGCGGGGGCCTGGGTCGGTTCTTTAATCTACAAAAAAGTATTGGGGGTTTGACGATGTCAGTACTTGGTGAATGCCTGATTGCTTTTGTCTTTGGCTCTTGTGTAGGCGTGCTGGTACAACGTTCACGATTCTGCAATACAGCAGCACTGCGTGATGCCATTTTGTTCAAGAGCTATCGAAATACTAAGGCATTATTGGTGTCGATGATGATTTTGACGGTTGGTTTTACCGGCTTTATGTCGATTGGTGAAGGACATCCCATGCATTTTGATGTCGGTTTGAACCAGTTGATCGGTTTATTCATTTTTGGTATCGGCATGGTGTTGGCCGGAGCTTGTACGGTATCGACCTGGGTCAAGGCTGGTGAAGGGAATGTCGGCGCCATGTGGGCACTACTTTTTACCTTTGTTGGGATGTTCCTGTTTTCTTTGGCCTGGTCGGTTAATTACTGGCCTCCGGCGCCGGCTAGTATGACGGGTGAGCCAAATTTGCAAGCATTACAGTTCGGATTTGCCAATGCCTCTACCTTGCAGGAAAAACTGAAGATCCCCGCAATTGTGTTTGGCCTGATTCAGGCTGGGGTTCTGTATATGATTTACCGTGCGATCCTGCGCCGGGAAAGGCGTCTCCTCAAGTCTGCGGCATCGGCATCTACCGAGGCAGAAGTGATCAAGAAATCCCCGCCAGCTATGGGCATTTGCCACTGAAACAGCGGCAGTCGAGTAAAATACTGATAACGAATCCGAACACAACAGGAAAGGAAGAACAATGGCATTCTTTGGTCGAAAAAAGCAAGTACATACTGCGATAGAACCCGTGGGTAGTGCCGTGTTGAGTTCCGGTGAAACGGTGACTGTTGCCGCAAGCATCAATTGTATTGGGGATTCATGCCCACGTCCGCAGTTGATGACCAAAAAAGCCTTATCGTTGGCGGTGCCAGGAGATGTCATAGAAATACTGATTGACAATCCAACATCGATGGAGGCTGTTTCGACGCTGATACCGGAACTAGGCGCAACACACCTTGATACGGTCAAGGCTGCACGATGTTGGAAGGTATATGCACGCAATAATTAGGAGGCTGTCCGTGAACAAAGAGCCCACTACGGAAAAGCGGGGTAGGCACTAGTGGCCGGTAGACTGACACAATTCTATGTGCTGGCCGTGACAATCATTTCGATTGGGGCACTGTGCTATATTTATATCTACCCACCGCAGTCCATGCGATCGAATCGTGATGGCGTGCCCTATTTTACGCCCAAGGTGCTAAATCTTGAAACAGGCAAACCGGTGAGTGTTGACGAGCTGGTACGTCGCTACCGTGGCGATTGATCTTGGAAGGTAACGATTCAACGTGTTTAGATTTTGGTTCAGTACAAGGCATATTCGCACGGAGAATGTGAGCATTCGAGTACGAACACACGCCGTAATGGGACAAAAGATGAATGCGCTGAATAGTTACCCTGGAAGAAAATAATGTCTATTGATTTTGAAACTGCAGTACAGCTGCTGATGTTTGTTGTTGCCTTTGTCGGTATGTACCTGGCCTTTCTTAAGGATTCTATGTGACTCAAATGAGGAGTGGTCGTTATGTGGAAAATTAATTTATTATTTTGTGTGGGGGTACTGACGGTCAGCGTGCTGGTAGCAGCTTTTGCTATCCCATATGCTTCGTTATCTGATTCCAGACTTGCTCTATCGAAGTCCGTTGTTGCTGCTGAGGATCTCGGTTCAGTGGACCTTGGTGAGTTCGGCCAGGTGTCGGTTTCTGAACTGGCGGCTTATTATGTAGAGAATCCACCTGCTCAGCAGTCAAATTTGTCACAGTCATCAGGGGCTGAAAGAAAAGTCCATTTTGAAGGCTGCTGACGAGTACCGGCAAAGCCGGACGAATTGGCTTGTTACTATGGGCCTTGCTGCGATAGGTGTGGTGATTTTTCTGGTATTCGGTGGCATCGTGCACGCAGATGCATCCGCTCTGAATTACACGAGCCTTGCCGCTACCTCAAGTCAATTTGTGCTGGATGTGCGGGCTCGCGTGCAGTGCCAGAAAAAGAGCCTTGCAAAAGCTAGATGTTTGCCTGCCTCCGATTTTCTTGGCCCACACCGGAGACTGGCAAATTTCAGTGGCCTGCTCTGGCTGCTTGGTACGGTTGGGTTGACCGGCAGTGAGCACGTACTGGTGATCGGCGACGCGGGGCCAAACAAAGAATTTGTTGCTGCGCTCCTTTACGTAATGGGTCAGCGTCGGGTTTCCATTCTAACCACACCTTTTTCAGAGCTGAAAAATTTCAAGTCTGCCTTTGGAGAGGGGAGGTCCCGCACCCGTGAAAAAATCTTTCAGCGGCCTATGCGGGCAGATTCGCTACTACTGCGGCGCGAGTTGGCACAGGCACTGTCCGGACATCGTCAACTCGTCATCTTTGATGCGCGCAGTGAGAATGAATACTGGGGGAGAGAGTTACGGACAATGCGGGGTGGTCACATACCCGGTGCACAATTACTGCCCTTGTCGTTGCATCAGTTTGCCGTTAAAAAACGCCCTTCTGTACAAGTTATGCCCGGTGCTCAAGTGGTCGTCTATGGCCGTGACAGCTATGAAAGTCTGGTCGCCATGGCGCGACTGGTTGCCAGTGGGATCAAGGTGCAGGCTCTTCTCGATGGTTGGGCAGGCTGGGCAGTGGATGGGAGTCAACCTGTAGATGGCGCAACTTACCTGGATCTACGCAATGGGGGCCTACATTACGGAATTGGCGGCAAGAAACAGCTCGAAGCCACAAAGAATTTATCACGGAAATGGCTGCTCGTATTGGGGATTTTAGTATTGTTGGGGGTTTTTATGGCAGGTTATTTTACGCGAAAGATAGTAGCGGGAAAGGGAGAGTAGATGTGGATATCCTTTTTATTATTTCCTCTCCGGACTGTAGCAGTATTGCTCGTGAGTTGGCCCGTGCAGCCAGCCGGGCAAAGGTGAGTTGGGCAGTGTTTATCACCAACGATGGTGTCAGGGTCCTTGAAGACAAAGTGTTCGTCAAGGTGCTCAACGATGCCGCAACTGCAGTGGTTTGTCAGGAATCATGGCAAAAATACCTGGGAAACAAGGTTTGTCCGATCGAGACCGGTAGCCAAACCAACCATTCCATGATGGTAGCCAAGGCGCGGCGTATCATCAGTTTATAAAGCCTGTTCAGGAGATTTCAGTGTCTAAGAATAAAAGGAAATTACTGGTATTGGCCAGGCGGGATCCACTCGAAGCAATGCGGGTGGCAGCAGGATTGACTATCTTCGGCCATGATATACGGTTAGTGTTTATGGGCAAATCGCTGGCTGAAGAAACTATGGAAAGTGAACATGCAGAGCTGCTTGAATTATCAGATATCGTGCCAGAAACGACGGTTGTTGATATGGCAGAATTCATGGATGTTCTGGATGAGAATGACTTGGCCACAGCCCTGCGGACAAGTGACGGAGTTATTAATATATGAATCAGAAACCAACACTGGTGCTTGAGACTGGTCTGTTCGAGGATACGGATACGCTACGTGGTGCGCTCCGTTATCTGGATGGAGTATCTATCATCCGCTTACAACCTGATACCATGGATACGAGCGACTGGGATCGTGTTATCACAAAAATCCTGGCAGCCGACCGTGTTATCGCTATTTGAAGCAGCCAGAAGGCTGTCAGAGCAGGGCGTTGACTGTGGATAAGCTGCCTTCGGCCAGATTTTCCCCTACCTCGTCAAGTACAACCGGCATTCACTTTGCTTTATTGAAAAATCTGTCGCAAAGATTTTCCCTCGCTACAACTGCCATAGATGGTGAAAATACCGGTTTTGCAGGAACAAACCGGTCGGTTCCTATTTTCGGACGGCCTCCTAAGCCAACAGCTCACATTGGCCTCAGGCAATTTACTAATATCATCTTTATGGTCCTCGCGGTGCTTGGGCTCTCGTTGCCTGTTGCAGATTCCGCGCTGGCACAAGGGGAACATGCTCGCAGAGCTGGTGCTGAAATTCGTGTGATCTTGGGCGATGCCAGACGTTTGGTAAATGAACCAACACTTTCGCAGCAACACCGAAAAGGCTTGAATGACCGTATAAGAGGGGGGCTTGCAGGCTTGGAGATATTATTACGTATGGCAGACCAGGAAACTGGAAATGACCATCGTGTTATTTCGAAGGCAATTACAGGATTGCGATTGAGTTTTGCTGATAATAAGCTCGTGGAGTTTATCCAGCAGACGAAAGTAATGGCCGCCCTCTATGCTCTTCAACTTCCTGTCGTTTCCGAATTACCCGGACGAGCTCAGACCTTGTATGACGAGCTGTGTGCCGGTTGTCATGATGAACCCAATCTTAAAGTAGAGCGACCAGCACTCAATCTATTCAAGCAGAGTCAGAACCAGCCCTCAATGGAATTCCTGGCACGATTGATGGTCGGTGTTCGTGGAGATAAAGTGACCGGCTACGGCAATCCTTTGAGTGATGCTCAGATCATGGGGCTGGTTGCTTATTTTAAAGCTGGCAAGCCACGATAGAGCAGGGCGAACTTATCAACAGGTAAGAACTTTGCCTCTGTTCGGAATCTTCAGGACAAACCATTAAAAAAGGGAGAAATCTAGGAGGCTGTCCGAGAATAGAAGCCGGCCGGTTTGTTGCTCCTGCAGAACCGGCACTTGTGCCATTCACGGTACTTG
>DRJH01000296.1 GCA_011052285.1 Gammaproteobacteria bacterium | reverse complement strand
GTTAAATACAACCAGCATTCTCCTCAAATCATGAAAAAATCGACCTCAAATCCGCTTCCCCTCGCTACGACTTCTATTCTCGGACAGCCTCCTAGGCAAGGGGTGGTCGGTGGCGGATAGAATCAAACCAAAACTGCTACAGGCAAAAGTGGTCGCACGAAGTCGGTTGTTCTGTATTGAACAACTGGATCTACGGTTTAGTAACGGTACCGAGGTGCAGTATGAGCGCATGACCGGCAGTCAACGTGGTGCCGTGCTGGTCGTGCCGGTTTTGAATAACGATATGCTGTTGCTGGTACGTGAGTATGCGGCGGGGTCAGACTGTTATGAGCTGTGTTTCCCCAAAGGCAGAATTGAGGAAGGTGAAACCGCCGAACAGTCGGCTGATCGTGAGCTGCAAGAAGAAGTTGGCTATGCGGCGGGCCATACCCGGTATCTGCAATCAGTGAGCACTTCCCCGGGTTATTCCACCCATCGCACACACCTGGTATTGGCCACCGAATTGTACCCACAGCGGGCACAAGGTGATGAACCGGAAGCACTGGAAGTGGTCACCTGGCCATTGGCTCGGGCTAAAGATCTGTTGCAACAGGCAGACTTCACCGAGGCCCGTAGCCTGGCCGCCTTATTGTTACTGCTGGATGGTCTCGGACGGGTGCAGTGAGGCAAGCGGTTATTCACGAAGCAGAGAACTATCTGCAGGCAGTAATTGCCCTGTCCCGCGTTGCCGGAGAAGTAATCCTTGAAATCTATCAACAACCATTTGCAGTGGATCATAAAATGGATGGCTCTCCGTTAACGCAGGCGGATCGTGCAGCCCACGAATTGATCTTGCAGCAGTTGCAGCAGTTGACCCCGCAGTGGCCGGTACAGTCTGAAGAGTCGGGGTCGATTGATACATCGGAGCGCCAGAGCTGGCAGACCTACTGGCTGGTCGATCCGCTGGATGGAACCAAGGAGTTCGTCAAGCGTAATGACGAGTTCACCGTGAATATTGCCTTAATTCACGCGGGAGAACCGTTACTGGGCGTAGTCTATACGCCGGTATTTGATCTTTGTCATTGGGCGCTGTCTGATCATGGTAGTTGGAAAACCTGTAAGCAAGGTCCCCCGGAGGCCATTCGCGTCCGTTCGTATACGGGCGGAATGGCGACAGTACTTGCCAGTCGTTCCCATATGAGTCCTGCCGTCACCACATTTCTGCAAGCGTTACATCGTAAAGAGGGTGATTACCAGGTTGAACGGCTTGGCTCGTCGCTGAAAATGTGTCGGATTGCTGAAGGCCTGGGAGATATCTATCCACGCCTGGGCCTGACTTCAGAATGGGATACCGCAGCGGCACAGGCCATTGTGGTGGAGGCAGGGGGCCTGATGATGGACCTGGATGGTCTACCGCTTCGCTACAATAAAGAGGATATTCTTAATCCTTGGTTCATTGCGGTAGGTGACAGTAACTACCGCTGGCTGGACTTGCTGCCGTCTCCGGCTTCCTGAAACTTGGCTTTGGCACGTTGCTGACGCCAGTGGCGCCAGTGGCGATGCCAGAGAATACCTCGGGCATAGAGTCGCCTGGCCCAGGGAAAATCGACTGCCAGCAGAATCAAGCCCAGTGGCAACAT
Organism: Gammaproteobacteria bacterium; assembly: GCA_011052285.1. Taxonomy (GTDB): domain Bacteria; phylum Pseudomonadota; class Gammaproteobacteria; order Arenicellales; family DRJH01; genus DRJH01. The sequence goes on along the minus strand of DRJH01000296.1, from coordinate 4,212 downwards.
CCAGAAACCCACTACGGGTAAAAACCCCAAAATACCACCGAGTACCAGAAAAATACCAATACTGATCCGCAGACCCCGATTGGGGTGACGTTGCAGTTGCCGGAACTTGTCCTTGATATATACTTGCATACTCCCAAGTGTAATCGACCACGACTGCGTGTGTACAAAATATCTTGAATCTGAAATTCAGTAAAATGCATGGTCTGGGCAACGACTTTGTCATCTTCGATGGTGTGCGTCAGCATCTGGAATTATACCCTGAGGATGTGCGCCTTATTGCCGATCGTCACCGGGGTATTGGCTGTGATCAGTTACTGGTCGTGACTCCATCTACTGCAGGCGCCGATTTCGGTTATCTGATTTATAATGCTGATGGTAGCAAGGCTGGAAACTGTGGTAACGGAGCCCGTTGCATTGCCCGGTTTATCCGCAAACAGGGCCTTTCTGACAAGGATCTGGTAACCGTTGATACCGGCACAACACGGGTGGGTTTGCGCATCAATGCAGACCACCAGGTGACGGTGGATATGGGGGAGCCTGATTTTACCCCGATCAAAATCCCTTTTGTCAGCTTGCAGCAGAAAAAGACTTATTCGCTGAATGTGGCTGGTAACACTGTGCGGGTCGGCGCGGTATCGGTGGGTAACCCACACGCCGTAGTGCAGGTTGATGCGGTTTCTTCGGCTCCGGTATTGGCCTTAGGTCCGATTCTGGAACGGCATCCGAGCTTTCCGGAACGCTGTAATGTTGATTTCATGGAAGTGGTTTCCGGGCAATCAATCCGCTTGCGTGTCCACGAGCGTGGCACGGGTGAAACCGAAGCTTGTGGGACGGGAGCTTGTGCGGCGGTGGCCTGGGGTCGTTGGTCTGGCCTGCTGGATTCGACTGTTGCGGTAGATTTACCGGGTGGTCGCTTGCACATACAATGGGAAGGCCCGGGCAATCCACTCTATATGACTGGCCCGGCTGTAGAAGTCTTTACCGGCACATTGGAGCTATCATCGAATGAATCAACAACCTCGAACTACTGAACGCGTACTGGCGGAGGAAACCGCCACCATTCAGTTCCTGAAGCGTCACCCGGATTTTTTCCAACAGCACCCCGAATTGTTGGTCGATCTTCGTCTTGGTACCCGCGAGGATGGCAAGATCATCCCGCTGATGGAACGACAGGTACAGGCATTGCGCCAACGTCAACTGGACTTGTGCAATCAGCTGCGGACCTGGGCGGATGCGGCACGGGTTCAGGAACGCCAGGAACTGCGTATGCATCGAGTAGTCAGCACCTTGACGGCTGTCGACACCATCGAACAATTGCAGGACCAGCTACCCACGGTCTTGCGCAAGGAATTTTCACTACAGGTTGTGGTTTTGTGGTTACCTGGCAATCCAGATCCTGAAGTTGATCTGGGTGCAGCCGAATTGAACGCTCATGCGCGCTTATTGGAACGAGTGGCCCATGGACGAAGTGTCTGCGATGATCGCCTGCCCTCGGAGTTGCTGCATACCCTGTTTGCAACCGACACAGCCACGATTGCTTCGGTAGCGCTAATACCGATAATAACCACAGATTCTGGCGGCTTGCTGGCTCTGGGCGCTGACGAAAAAGAGCGCTTCCAACCGCAAATGGACACGGTCTTCCTTGATCGACTTTCTGGGCTGATCAGTGCAACGGTTACACGGATTATTCACCGTACGATTCTTGAATGAACGAAGAACCAGAAAATTCGGCAAATCTGTCTGAAAATCTCGTCCCGTTCCTCTGTTATCTGGAAATAGAACGACATTATTCCGCACACACACTCGATGCCTATCAGCGAGATTTGGCATTTTTACATCAATTTGTAGAACAACAGCGGATTCAGCAGTGGTCTGCGGTTACGGCTGCAGTGGCTCGTCATTATCTGACTGCCCTGCATCGCCAGGGTCGATCGGCACGGACCATACAGCGACGACTTTCTGTAGCACGCAGTTTCTATCATTACCTGATGCGCGAAAAGTTTGTGGCGCATAACCCGTTTAGTGCAGTCAACGGCCCCAAGGTTCGACGAACCTTGCCGAAAGTTCTATCGGTTGAGCAGGCTGCGGTCTTGTTGACAGCCAAGGACAGTGATGAGCCACTGCAGGCCCGTGATCGGGCTATGTTCGAACTTATCTACTCATCCGGCCTGCGACTTTCCGAACTGGTAATGATTGACCTCCACCACTTGGATCTGCAGCAACGGCTGTTGCGGGTCTTTGGTAAAGGCAGCAAACAACGGCTGGTCCCGATCGGCCGAATGGCAGTGACTGCGATCCGTCACTGGCTACAGCTGCGCGAACCATGGGCGGTGTCAGAGTCGGCGCTTTTTATCACCAGCAAAGGCACCCGTTTGGGCCCGCGTGGCGTACAATTGCGCCTTAATCAGTGGGCGGCAAAGCATCACCCTGGTCAGGACGTCCATCCACATATGTTGCGTCACTCGTTTGCTACCCACATGCTGCAATCGAGTGGTGATCTGCGAGCGGTTCAGGAGTTGCTGGGGCACAGTGATATCGCTACGACGCAGATATATACCCATCTTGATGCTCAATATCTGGCCGGTGTCTACGATAAGGCACACCCACGAGCCAAACGCCGTCACTAGGAGGCTGTCCGAGAATAGGGAACCTACTGTGGATAAGCAGAATTTGGTCCAATTTCTCCCTGATTCTCGTTAAATACAACCAGTATTCGCCTCACCATGAAAAAATTGACCTCAAATCTGCTTTCCCTCGCTACGACCGCCATGGATGGCGCAAGTACCGTGAATGGCACAAGTACCGGTTTTGCAGGAGCAACAAACCGGTCGGCTCCTATTCTCGGACAGTCTCCAAGGTATGATCTGGCGTAACAGCACGGCACAGAGGCAGCGTCGATTCTACCGAGCGCTACAGGACATGGCGTTGCCGGTAGACTATTCAGCCCTGTTATCATCATTTTATCTTCCATTTGCCACCTGGCTACAGGTGGCCAGAGAGCAACAATCAGAACCATTGGTGGTCGGGATCTGTGGTGCACAAGGCAGTGGTAAAAGTACGATTGCTCATCTGGCAGCACAGATTATCGAAGAAAATCATGGACTGCGCACGTTGGTCTTGTCACTAGATGATTTCTATTTAACCAAAAGGCGACGGCTACAGCTCGCTGCCGCCGTGCATCCTTTATTTCGGGCGCGTGGGGTACCCGGCACCCATGATATCCGTTTGGGAATGGCGACAATACGCCGTGTGCTAACCCAGAGGCCTGAATCGTTTGCAAGCTTGCCACTATTCGATAAAGCCCGGGATGATCGCCGTGCTGTCAACCACTGGCCCAGCTTTCAGGGCCGACCCGATATTGTGCTATTTGAAGGCTGGTGTGTTGGAGCATGTCCGCAACCTGAAGAGCAACTGCAACCAGCACTGAATACGCTTGAGAAAGAAGATGATACGCAGTGCATCTGGAGACTGGCCGTTAACCAGCAACTGGCGGGGCCCTACAGGCAATGGTTTGCAATGCTGAACAAACTGGTACTGTTGCAGATACCAGATTTTTCATGGGTACAGGTTTGGCGGGGCCTGCAAGAAGAAAAGCTATTGTCGGCAAGGCCACAACGAGCAGGGCATAGCAAATTTGATGCGTACAAACTGCAACGATTCATCATGCACTATGAGCGTTTGACCCGGTATATTCTACAGGAAATGCCGCAGCGTGCTGACCTGGTGATTCCAATCGATCCGGCACATAACCCACATTGGCCTGGAGAATAATTGTGGAAACAGTAAATCAATCTACCCCAAACCTGGCTAGGAACACAACTTCATCGAATCTTAATCTTGCCGAGAGTATGCTGCCTCCCCCTTTGTCGAAAAATTCTTGAATTTGCACTGGAGACACCGTATGCGCTTGTTGTATGTAGAGGACGACCCGAGATTGGCCCGTAATGTAAAGCGGGGCCTTGAGGAAGAGGGCTTTGCTGTAGATATCTCGGTCGATGGCCAGGATGGGCTTTTCATGGCATTAAATTGCCCTTACGATGTGGTGATTCTGGATCGTATGTTGCCCAAGATGGAAGGGTTGGAAGTGCTTGCGACAATGCGAAAAAAGGGTAACAAAACGCCAGTACTAATTTTGACTGCACTGGGTGAAACAGATGAAAAAATCTCCGGGCTCGACACCGGAGCTGATGATTATCTGGGCAAACCCTTTGC
>DRJH01000295.1 GCA_011052285.1 Gammaproteobacteria bacterium | reverse complement strand
GACCAGAGTTTAAATTCATTTATTGCCGGCCTGCAACTGGGTTTGAAACGAAAATTTGGTGGTAAAGTCGATCATCTGCGGGTGATGGCTTATGGTGAACCCCTCTCTGGCAGTGGCGCTGATGGTGTGCAAGCGGCCAGTGATTATCAGCGCCGTTATCTGATGCTTTATGATTCGGTGCCGGGTGGAACGGGCTATCTGCATGAACTGATGCAGTCACCCGAACAGTTGCTGGATGTGTTTCGTCAGGCGCGTGATGTGATGGCGACATGCGCGTGTAATCATGATCAGGACAAAGACGGCTGCTACAGTTGTCTGTATGCATTCAGGAATAGTCATGGCATGGAAACAACGTCCAGAACGATTGCGGTAGAGCTATTCAGCCGTATTCTGGATCTGAGTGATCAGTTTGAAACAGTCAACAGTATTGATGAAATTGTTGTCAACCCGGTACTGGATAGTGCGCTTGAAGCACGATTTATCGAAGCGATTAAACGCATTGCGATGGGAGAAGGCAGTAGCTTGCTGGGTGATGTTCGTATCCAGCAACAGCTGGTGAATGGCAAGCCCGGTTATTTCCTGAGTATTGGTGAGCGCGTGTACACCATTGAGCCGCAGGTCAATGTGAACAGGGCTGATGGCGTAGGTTTTTCCTCCAAGCCAGATTTTATGATTTGTTCGGCACGAAGCGGTGATGCCTTCAAGCCCGTTGCGCTGTTTATGGATGGATATAAATATCATAAAGATAAAGTAACGGATGACTCAGCCAAGCGCCTGGCTCTGGTTCAAAGTGGAAAATTCTGGCAATGGTCTTTGACCTGGGATGATGTGCATCAGGAGTTTGCCAAATCCCGGACGGAATCCGTAAATCCTTTTTCCGAAGGGCTACAAAAAACAATGAAGCCGTTAAGAGTTGCCTTGGCTGATAGATTGAAGGTGGCGAAATTTGAACCTTATGCCAGTCATTCGCCGTTAATGCAACTGCTATTGTTTTTGCAACAGCCTGATGCAGGCAAGTGGCAGGCATATATATTCACACGCTCGTTGGGCTGGTTTGATCAAAGTCGGATGATGACATTGGATGCGCCATGTAAAGCATCTTTCAACAGCAATGTGGTCACCCGGTTTAGTCAAACGCTTGAGGGTGCCGGTCAATGTGCGTATGGCGGGATTGGTGTGAATCACACTACTGATGTGGGTGATCCGAGTGATCTGCTGCAAATTACCTGTGCTGTGCCACTGGATGCAATCAAAGGGGAAAATACAGACAAGATGATGTCGAGCATTTACCTGAATACAGGCATGTCATCCGATGCGTCATTCAAGCGTTCATGGCAAGGGTTTCTTAAGGCGTATAACCTCATGCAGTTTCTGCCCTGGACGGCATTTGCTACATCAGATGGTGTCGGAAGTGGTATCTATGAGGCTATTGAATGGACGTTTGCTGAAGGGTTGTCTGGGCCGCAGCGCCATGATGGAAAGAGCCCGGAGGCGGCCGGAATTCTGGATGAAGTGCTGGAGGAGTTTCGTGATGCGGTCAGACAGTTATATGATGAGGGTCTGCCATTGCCTGTGGTCGCCTACGAGTTACAAGATGAACGGGGTGAAATCATCGCTGAGGCGGAATTGGCCTGGATCGATGAACAATGTGTTGCCTTGCCTGCAGAACAAGCAAATGACAGCGCTGAGCTATTCGCCAGCCAAGGATGGAAGGTGGTAACGCTGGATCAGGAAAGCCAATGGTTGGACCAGATTCGGCACTACTTGAGCGCTTCAAGCACGAAATCAACGGAGGATTTATGATGTCTCAACGGTGCAGGGTGGCCATTTCATCAGATTTTTTTTCTGCTTTTTCCCGCCTTCCAAAAGTACAACAAGGTAAAACCTCAAAATTTATTACCAATTTTCAAAAGGACCCAGCCGCATCAGCCATTCATTATGAAAAGATCCCGCAGGCGGCAGATCCGGGCATGCGGTCCGTTCGCATCGATCAGGCCTACCGGGGGATTGTTCTTAAGCCGGAAAATGGTAATGTCTATTTATTGCTATGGGTGGATCATCATGATGCGGCCTATACCTGGGCCAGGAGGCATCGTTGTAGCATTAATTCAGCAACCGGCGGGATTCAGGTCTATGAGGCGGAAGCACGTGGCTCCGATGAGGCCCCGCTGCAACAGGCGACTGCGGTTACCACACATGAAGCAATAGCCCCATTGAAAGACCGCGAGCTATTGAGATTGGGGATACCGCAACCATTGATGGGATTAACGCGGTCAATACAGACTGAAGCCGATTTAGATGCTTGTGAAACCCGGCTTCCTGAGGAAGCGGCAGAAGCCATTTATATGCTGTTGGCCGGCTATAGCTATGCAGAGATTCTGCTGGAGCGAGCGGAGACAGAACAGGTGGTGGATACGGTCGATTTTTCCGCGGCTCTGGATCGGTTGGTAACAAAGAGTCACTTCTTTATTGCGGACGATGAAATTGAATTGCAGGCAATGTTGCATGCGCCACTGGATAAATGGCGGGTTTTTCTGCACCCGTCACAGCGAAAGATGGCAACCGGAAGCAAGCATGGCGCGGTACGAATATTAGGGGGTGCGGGTACCGGCAAAACCGTTGTTGCCATGCACCGGGCGAAATGGTTGGCTGAGAATGTCGCGTTTGGAGGGCTAAAAATTCTCTTTACGACATTCACAAAAAATCTGGCGGCTGACATTCAGGCGAATCTGCAGACGATCTGTTCTCCGAGAACACTGGAAAAAATTGAAGTGGTCAACCTGGATCGTTGGGTGAGTCGGTTTCTAAGAGCAAAAAACTATGCCTGTCAAATTATTTACGACGGCAATAATAACCAACGAACTTTGTGGGAAAAAGCCGTAGATTTAGCGCCAACCGATCTGGGGCTGTCTGATGCCTTCTATCGAGAAGAGTGGCAGAGAGTCATTCAGCCACAGAGTATCGTTACCCTGGATCAATACAAAAGGGCCTCAAGAATCGGTCGAGGTACACGGCTCAATCGGCCTGCACGAGTCAAGGTTTGGGTTGTATTTGAAGAATACCGAAATCTTTTGGCCCTGAATAAAAAGAAGGAAGTGGATGATGCCTATCGGGACGCAGCCCAACTGCTTGGGCATGAATCCGGTCTGCCGAAATTT
>DRJH01000294.1 GCA_011052285.1 Gammaproteobacteria bacterium | reverse complement strand
CACCCTCAAGTTTGTCAATGGCATCCGCAACGGCAAAGGTGATATAGGGAACATTCTGAAACCTTTGGGCCGCCGCCTTGAGGGCGCGAATATCACTGCGGTCCGGCTCGGAACGATCACTCCTGCAACCAAGATTCCCAATCACATCGATTGCTGCTGCGACCACATTGACTTCCTTATCGTTAAACAACACCTCTACCACCAGAGGTAGTAGCGTTCTCACACGGCGGTTACCCACCGTGACCACGGTAAAAATGCGCATATCCGGGTCTTCACTCTTGATCATCTCAAAAAATAACGCATCCGGCACTTCCGTAGCTTCTGCAAGAATATCAGAGGCCACATTGCGTACATAGGCATCCACACAGCCCATTAGCCCGGCGATACGCCGGATCACATCCTCATTATCAATACTGATCAGTGAGGCGCAGGCAACCTCCTGTACAGGTCTGCTGCTGCTATTGGTCAACGCATCCACCAATGCCGCAGTGACTTCAGGATCATCCCCAAAAGCGATCAGATCCTCAGCGGCAAAGCAGCGTTCATCCTCATCTTCCGCCGTCCTTAAGGTCCGTATCAACTCTACTTTATCGGCCATTATAGCCCTCCTGTAGGTAACGATTGGCACATCACCAAACAAATTCACCATTTCGCCTACAATAATTTTTCCAGACGACTCGCTATCGCATGCGACGGTTCAACATAATCACAGCCTAAATCCGCCAGTACCTTTGGCATACCGAACACCACACAAGTCGATTTTTCTTCGGCTATAGCAATACCGCCCTGGCGATGCACGTGATTGGCGGCTCTGGCGCCATCGTCACCAATACCCGTCATAATCACCACAATAATCCGCTTAGCACCCAGGCACTTAATGGTGGTTCCAATCGTAAAATCAATATTGGGTATATAGTAGAAGTATTTAGGATCGGCTTTGCGGTGACGAATCTGGAAATGCCCGACACGCTCTTGACGGATTTCTGCATTGATGCCACCGTGAATCACTGTCACTGTACCGGTTTGAATCTCGATATTATTCTTCGATTCTCGTACCGTAAGAGGGCAATAACGATCGAGACGTTCGGCGAAGCCTGCGGTGAAGGTGGCTGGCATATGCTGTAACAGTATCACCGGATAGGGATAATCTGCCGGAAGGTAGGGCAGTACATCCATAATGGTCGAAGGGCCACCTGTCGAGATGCCGATGAGCAGCAATTTATCGAAACGACTGGAAGATGTTGCGGTACTGACGTCTGTTGTAACTTTGCTTGCTGTAGTGCGTAGCCGACGTTGGGGTTGTAAAGACATTTTGTGCGCACCCAGCACCGTTTCAATAATTTCCTCCTCCACCTGCTCAAGCCGCATACTCATCGTACCCGGTTTTGCCACATAACCCACCGCGCCCAGTTCAATGGCCTCCAGCGTTGCCGATGCGCCAGCATCGGTCAGCGATGACACCATCACAACGGTAATATCCGGAGATTCTTCCTGTAAGTGGGCAAGACAGGTCAAGCCGTCCATCTTCGGCATATTAATATCGAGGGTAATGAGCTGGGGTTTCAGCTCACGCGCCTTGACCAGCGCATCCTCGCCATCACGCGCCGTACCCACAACCTCGATTCTGCGATTCTTCTCCAGAATCTGTCTAACCGAACGCCGCATTAATGCAGAGTCGTCCACCACCAGAACTCTGCAAGGCCAATTTTTTACTACCATGGGTATTCCTTGTTTTATATGACGAATTCTTGTTGCTCAGCACGGGTAACTCATCAGCCCTCATCCCCCCCTTTTCCCCCAAGTGGGTAGAGGAGAATAACGACCCGGTTGATGAAAGATGAGAGCGACCTGCACGGTTAGACTTCGATGGCTTCGCTTGCAGATACTTCCTGCAAGGCCAGGAATTCATCATCATTCAGCACCCGATCCATATCCAGCAACATGATGATTCGTTTGCCGTTATCGAGTCCGGCAAGCCCGGTGATGATAGCGTTCTTTCCCGACACGATCTCGGGAGCGGGCTGGCACTCAGCATCGGAGATGTCCATTACCGCGCGTACGCTATCGACCAGCATGCCGGTCACCACGCCTTGCATTTCAGCAACAATAATCTTGGTATCATCAGTGGTTTCCCCCGCAGCTTCTCCAAAGCGTTTGGCAAGGCTGATCACGGGTAGAATACGGCCCCGCAGTGCAATGGCTCCTTCCACAAAATCAGGCGCCTGAGGGACTGAGACAATTTCGGGTACCCGGACAATCTCGCGGATCTGCGCGCCTTGTACCGCATATTCCCCTCCGTTTAGTATAAAGACTACCCATTGCATTGTTTTACCTCTCTCGATGGCCTGACCGACGTCCTCAGCTTCCGTGTTAGCTTCCTGCTCTTCAGCATGTTGCATCGCCTCGGTCACCACATCTTGCGATAGCAGGGCGGCTTCATTGAGGTTGGAGACCAGGCGATCACCATCAAGCTTGCAGATGGAATGAATCAAATCACCCATGCGCCCTTGTTTGAGTAGCCCGGGTGTTTCTTCAATCTGGTGATTGGGAATACGCGTAACTTCACTCACATGATCCACGATCAGGCCAACCCGTTGCCCCCCAACATCAATCTCCAGCGCCTTGGATCCCACCTCTACCTTGGTATGTGGTAAGCCGAACAATACCCGTCCATGCACCAGCGACAACACCCGCCCCCGCAGGGTGGTGACCCCCTCAATCTCATCGCTGGCATGAGGCAGTCTGGATACATGCGAATTCAGTGAAATGATTTCAGAGACCGCCTTGATGCCCAACGCATACTCCTCATCACCGATACCAAAAATCACCCGCATTTCACCGTCATCGACGATATCACGGCTATGGTCCTCATCGGCACCAGGCTTCGTGCCAGCAGAGGCGCCCTTCCTGTCCGCTTTTTTTCTCGATGTGCCGTTGTCCTGCGTTAATTTATCCGCATCCAGCAACATCGCTACTTTCTGAGCATCTCCAACACCCAGTCGGGCCATGCCGCTGACAAAGGCACGGCCGGTATCCGACTCTCCACCCACATCCGAGGCCTGTTCAATATCACTTTCGGCAATCGCCTGCACCCCGGTCATGCGGTCCACCAGCAGGCCATGCATGGAACCATCCACACGGACCAACACCACGACGCGGGTGTCCTTATTGCGCTCACCTTCTTCCATGCCCAGTAGTATCGCCATCGAAGAGACGGGCAGCATGCGCCCACGCAAGGCCATGACCCCTAATAGGTGTAGGGGTGTTAAAGGAATACGCGCCATCTCGTCAGGTCGCACAATCTCCTGTACTTCGCTGATCGGTAGTGCCATCGTCTCACTACCCAGGGTAAAGGTAACATACAATTGGCCATCATTGGCAGCCTCTGTATCGACAGTTTCATTCTCAGTAATTGTTTCGCTACTCATGGTTTACTCCGACCCAAAGGACTGCATTTCATCCGCCATGGCAGCAATTTCTTCAACAGCCTCCGCCTGTTCACCCAGTGCCTGCGACTGTTGCTGTGCGGCCGAGGCCACCTGGGTAATCCCCTGACTGGCCTCTTCAGCTGCAGAAGCCAGTTCATCCCAAGTCGCAACCACTGCATTAGAATCACCCACCACCCGCTCTGAACCCTCTTTCACTTCGGCACAACGCTCATCGACCGTATCCAGAAGGCTCAGCAAATCCTCCATATTGCGCAGTGAGGCATTAGCGGCCACAATTTGTGCCCTGCTCAAGGTTACGACGCCATCCAGTTCGCGTTCAGCCAGCACAATCTGATCCTGGGACTGCTTCACGACCTCGGTAATTTTGTCCGCATTCTTGGCAGTATCCGCCGCCAGATTACGAATATCCGAGGATACCACGGCAAACCCGCGACCAAACTCACCCGCACGTGCTGCTTCCACCGCACCCGATACCGCCAGCATATTGACCTGGATACCGATCATCGCGATATCACCCACGATTTTATCGATCTTGGTCGCCTCGGCGGCCAAAGACTTGACTCGCCCGGTCACTTCCTCCGCATCCTTGACACCCTGATCAACTGCGCTCGCAACATCGGAAAAAGCCTCTCTGGCACCGGTCGCCAGTTCACGTACCCGTGCCACCACTTCAATTGACTTAATGATGGCCGTATTTACCGACTGTGATGCCTCCTTACAGCCACCGGCCATTTCCCTGCCGGATTCCACCGCTACGGCCTGATTTCTGGCAATCTCAGCCAGCTCATCCACCTTGGCGCTGATTTCGCGCGCTGCCGCTGCGGTTTCTTCCACCGCCGCATTTAATTCCTCGGTTACCGCCGCGATCTGCTCGGCCTCTTTGGCCGCATCGGTGGCATCGCGCAGCGCATCGGCCCGTTCAGACAAACCCGAAGCCGCATCACCCATCTCAGTCAGGGCATCGCTTTGCTGGTTCACCGCTTCCACACATTCTTTAGTGCCTGCTACACAATTGATTGCGCCTTCATGTACCTCACGGGAACGCTCACCAAGACTGGCAATACTTACACCGGCTCGTTTGGACTCCGCATTCACAATAATCATCTGGTCATTAAACAGGCTGGCCTGTTCAATGGTATCTGCACAGGCTTTGCCCAAGGTCTCTCCCTGCGCCTGCAAGGCATCAATATTGGTGACGATTTCATCCATCTGTTTGGCGCTCACGCCCACCTCTTCCTGAAAACCTACGACCAAGCCATCAATATCCTTGGCCGCTTGCTCGGCGATTTCTGCCAGAGCACGCACCTCATCAGCGACCACGGCAAACCCCTTGCCATGCTCGCCCGCACGCCCTGCCTCAATGGCAGCATTCAACGCCAACAGATTGGTCTGATCCGCAATTTGGGCAATACCACCCACAATTTCACCCACTTCCTTGGCGCGTTCACTTAAACTTTGCACCTGTTGTGCCGTTTCTCGAATCCTGCCAGCACCCTCATCCAGATTAGCGGACAACTCTTTCACATCTTCCGCCGTCTGGGTGGCGGCGTCTGTTGTCTGCTTGGCAGCATCAACACCGATTGCAGCGTTTTCTACACACTGATTGGCAATCGTGGCTGAGGTATCCACCTTCTCCAGAGCATCCTTAGCCAGCTCTTCACTACGTTCAGCGGCCTGTCCGACCTGGGTAAAGGCCGTTTGCATTTCTTCACAAGCGGCTGACACTTCTTGCACTCCGGCGGACATCTCTGCTGTTGCAGTGGCCAGTTTCTCCGCCATCTGCTGCTGACGTGCCAGAGTCCGTGCTTGTGCCTTGTTAGCGGTTGCTGCCCGCTTGCTTGCGCCTGCATTGCTGCCACTCTTTGTAGTTCCCGTTTTGACTAGAGCCATGTGATTCTCCTGAAGGTTACTTGTATCAATTAATACCGCATCTTATTGCTGCTACCTTTACGACAGTACTCGTATCCACCCACATCGACCATGAGCAAGGGATGCATATCAGGAGGCGGCAGACGACGCTACCGGAACAGCATTTTGTCTGCTGTCCTCAGTTTTCTGCCCCCTGATTGCCACCTTGGTAGCCACGACCTGTGCCAGCCGAACATAGCCATGGCTTCCCACGGAATGTGGTGCATACTGGACCCCAGGCATTCCATGCATAAATGCCTCCTCCAATTTGATATCACGTCGAATCGGCGCAAACACCCGGTCTTTACCAAACTGCTCCAGAGCTTGTTTCAAGATCTGCCGATGCATGCGAGCTACCGGATTCAGCATCACTGGCAGAACCCCCAGCAATTCCAGTTTATGGCGATGCTGTAACGCCGCCTTGAACAGAACACGCAACATCTGGCCCACGCCTTCAAAATTCAAAAAGCCGGGCTGAAACGGGATGAGCAGGAAATTGGCGGCGAGTACCGTGTTGTACATGGGCAGATCAAGGGAGGGAGGAGAATCCACGACCACCACATCAAACTGTCCGGATAACCGCTTCAGGCCGTCGCGTAGTACAGTAATCGCTGACAACTTGTGAGGAATCTTTGTCACATCAAAATCCTGATTGGCCGGTAACAGCGAGAGTCGCTCAAAGGCGGTAATTCGCACACAATCCTCAATACCCTCGGCACTGGCCACGGCCAGTAGATGATGTATGGTGTTATCCAGCTTTCGAGGATTGATACCCAGGCCAATGGTGGTATGGGCCTGGGTATCCAGGTCAGCCAGCAACACGTGGTTGCCTGTACGTGCCAGCGCAGCAGCGAGGTTGACGGCACTGGTTGTCTTACCGCTCCCGCCCTTTTTGTTGGCGACCGCAATCACCTTCATGTATCAGCTCCCTGCACCGGCTTCAGCCATTGCTGCATACGTGTGGCAAACGGTTTGTCATCCAGCCCGACCAATGTAAGCGTGTCAAAACTCTTGGTGGATGAAACCACCAGTTGGTAGATGGTGGTATCCACATCTGCCGTTTGAGAAAAATCCAGTGTGGCCCGCTTGGGTGAGCGCCCGTACAAATCCAGCAGGGCTGCTCTTGCCTCTTCAGCAATCGTTACATCTGCATGCTCAGGGAAGATAATTCGTCATTTCCTGCGATCCACCTTCATGATCCCCCCCAGCCAACAAGGCTTGAGTATT
>DRJH01000293.1 GCA_011052285.1 Gammaproteobacteria bacterium | reverse complement strand
ACGGCATTGCAATAGACTACCGCCGCCTCCAGAAACCAGCCTTTTTTGTGATATTCGAAGTTCAGTTTTGTTATCAATGCCAGGTAACGGCGCACCAGAATCATCTGGTCGGTGAAGGTGCTGATCGAGATACGGATATCGGCATCTGTCAGATCCCGCATCACTTCATGGCGAAAGCGGATGGTCTCGGAATCGTGCAGAGGCTGGTAAAAGAAGGATTTTAAGTCATATTCTGGTTTGCGAGCAGTAATGGCCTCGATAATCTGATCGAGGCACAAATCCTTGTAAAAGGCTGCTTTCTCAGGCAGCTTGTTTCCCGTGGCGTATTCGGATCTAGCAAACAGGATGCTGAAAAAAGTCACGAATGAAATGCCCGCAGATTATAGACACCGACATTGCTCATAAATTATTTGGATATAACCTGGCTGTAACTCGGGGAAGCGGATTTGAGGTCGATTTTTTCATGGTGAGGCGAATATCTGGTTGTATTTAACGGGAATCAGGGGGAAATCGGACCAAATTCTGCTTGTCCGCAGTAGGTTCTCTATTCTTGGACAGCCTCCTGGGTTGGATTGTGAATTAGATGTGGATTAGTCTACCGCAGGTTTGGCTTTGGATGCAGCTGCAAAACGACGATGCATCAGGCTGTAGTAGAGAATCGGGATGACCACCAGGGTCAGCAGGGTGGAAACCAGAATCCCGAAGATCAGTGACACCGCCAGGCCCTTGAAAATGGGGTCACCGAGAATGAAAAAAGCACCGGCCATGGCGGCGATACCGGTCAGAACAATTGGTCGGCTGCGCACCACCGCCGATTCGACCACAGCTATTGCGAAATCCATGCCCTGGGCCGTAAGTTTGTTGATAAAATCAACCAGGAGAATGGAGTTGCGGACAATAATTCCCGCCAGTGCGATCATGCCGATCATCGAGGTGGCAGTGAATTTGGCGTCGAGCAGCGCGTGTCCGGGCAGGATGCCGATCAGGGTCAGGGGGATTGGCGCCATAATGATCAGGGGGACCAGGTAGGAATGAAACTGGGCCACAATCAACAGGTAGATAATGAGTAAACCGACCGCATAGGCAATGCCCATGTCACGGAAGGTCTCATAGGTGACCTGCCACTCACCATCCCATTTCAAGCTGTTGACATAGGGATTGGTGGGTTGTTGGATAAAGTATTGGGGCAGGGCACGGCCATCATATTGTTGGTTGTTAATGCTGCTGTATAGATCTGCCATGGCATACAGGGGACTGTCGAGATGACCACTCATGTCGCCGGTCACAAATACAACAGGCAACAAGTCCTTGTGATAGATATTCATATCACGGTCGGTCCGGATAACACGAATAAATGCTGCCAGCGGGACCTGATTTCCGGTGGTGCCGGTTATTTTAAAGGCCAGTAATTGCTCCAGATCAGCTTTATCGGCTGCACTAAATTCCAGCCGGATCGGTACAGCATATTTGTAATTGGGGCCATGGATGAAGGCCACATCCTGTCCTTTGATCAGGGTGGTAATGGCATCCGCAACCTGTTGTTGGCTGATCCCAAAATAGGCAGCTCTGGCGCGATCAATTTTCAGTATTCGGCGCGGTGCCTTTGCCACCAGGCTGTCATCAATATCCACGACATCAGGCGTGTTTTCAAAATTCTTGCGAATCTGGCGGGCTATGCGCATTTGTTCGTTGTGATCGGGGCCGTAGATTTCTGCAACCAGTGGTGACATTACCGGGGGCCCCGGTGGTACTTCCACTACCTTAATGTTTGCCTGCAGGCGCTTTGCCACCGGCTGTAACAGTTTTCGCACCTGACGAGCGATATCGTGGCTTTTTCGTTGACGTTGATGCTTGCTCGCCAGATTGACCTGAATATCGCCATACCAGGGGGCATGGCGCAGGTAGTATTGTCGCACCAGTCCGTTAAAACCAATGGGTGATGCCGTGCCGGCATAGAGTTGATAGTTGATGATATCCGGAATTTGCTTCAGTACCGCGGATGCTTCGGTCAATACCCGGGCCGTTTGTTCCACCGTGGTCCCCTCCGGCATGTCGACCACAATCTGGAATTCCGATTTATTGTCAAAGGGTAGCATTTTGAGAATGACTGCCTGGTTGGCGATCAGAAAGATTGAACCACCGATGAGCAGCATAAGGAACAGCCACAATAACCCGCGACGTTTGCGCCCTTTGCCGGGATCCAATAGTGGGTCCATAATTTGGTGAAACAATAACTGCAACCTGGTGCCACTTTTTTGTTCGTGACTGCTGTGCTGGCCGGCCAACAGCATACGCGACAACCAGGGAGTAAAAATAAAGGCCACACCCAGCGACAATAGCATACCGGTGCTGGCATTGAGAGGAATCGGACTCATGTAGGGGCCCATCAAGCCGGTTACGAAGGCCATCGGTAATAAGGCGGCGATGACGGTTAAGGTGGCCAGAATCGTAGGACCACCGACCTCATCCACGGCCCTTGGGATTGCCTGGAGCAGGTTGCTCGTTCCCAGCCGGAGATGGCGATGGATGTTTTCTACCACCACGATGGCATCATCAACGAGAATGCCGATAGAGAAAATGAGCGCAAACAGGGAAACCCGGTTCAAGGTAAAGCCCATAGCCCAGGAGGCAAATAATGTGGCGGCCAGGGTAACGATGACGGCGGCACCAACGATCAGGGCTTCACGCCAGCCCATGGTCAGCAGTACCAACACTACTACTGACAGCGTGGCAAAAAGCAGCTTGGTCATCAGCTTGCGGGCTTTAGCATCGGCCGTTTTGCCATAGTTGCGGGTGATGGTCAGTTTGACCTGATCGGGAATCACCAGCCCCCGCAGTTGCTGCAGGCGTGAGACCACCTGTTCGGCAATGGTCACGGCATTGGTCCCGGGTTTTTTGGCAATGGCCAGCGTCACCGCCGGATACAGCGTATTTGTCTGGCCTTTGGCCGTGGGTTTGCCAAAGCGCACAATGGACTTGGGTTGGTCCGTGGTTAGACGAATGCTGGCTACATCTTGCAGGTAAACGGGCCGGCCCTGATGCATGCCCACTACCAAGCCGGCAACATCTTCAGCTGTAGACAGGAAGGTACCGGTTTTGAGCTCGATTTCCTGGTTATTTCGGGTCAGGACGCCACTGTCCTGTGAGCTATTGGCGGTTTGTAGTGCAGTGCGCAGTGTCGCCAGGCTAATTTCTTTGCCGGCCAGGCGTTGCGGGTCGAGTAGAACATGAACGACCCGTTGTGGTGCACCGATGGTGTAGATATCACGGGTACCGGGAATACGCTTGATTTCCGCTTCCAGGGCATGACTGATCCGAGCTAGTTGATCGCTGCCTACAGTCGGGCTTTGACTCCATAGCGTGGCAGTGACGATGGGTACATCATCGATCCCCATGGGTTTGATGACAGGCTGTGCGACACCCAGGTTCTGTGGTAGCCAGTCGCGGTTGGAGAAGATTTTGTTGTAGAGACGAACGATGGCATCGGTCCGGTTCTGTCCGACTTTAAATTGCACCGTGAGGGTCGACATGCCGGGTTGGGAAACCGAGTAAACGTGCTTGATACCGCTGATTTCAGACAGAACCTGCTCGGCCGGGGTGGAAACCAGCTGTTCGACTTCCTGGGCTGAGGCACCGGGGAAGGCGATAAATACATTGGCGAAGGTGACCACAATTTGTGGTTCTTCCTCGCGTGGGGTAATGGCGATTGCGAACAGGCCCAGCAGTAATCCCACCAGTGCCAGCAAGGGGGTAATTTCCGCATTTAGAAACTGCCGGGCGATACGCCCTGAAATCCCGAGTTTTTTCATGGTCAAGGCTTCTTGCCGGCTGTTTTTTGGCTGCGTAACCAAACTGCATCCAGAGGGTTGACGACGACTTGCTCTCCTTCTTCAAGACCGGCCAGCACTTCGATCATGCCATTGTCACGCAGACGGCCACGACGAATCTGGCGTAGACTGATACTCCCTTCTTTAGTACGAACATAGACGGCGCTGACCTCACTACGTTGGATAACCGCGTTTGCCGGAACCAGTAAGGCCTGTTGTTGGCCGATTGCAAAGGCGACTTTGACCAGCATTCCAGGGTACAGGCCGGTGATTTTTTGTGGCAAGGGAATGCGCACCTGGAAGGTATTGCTTTTGGGGTCTGCATAAGGGTAGATGGTGAATGTATTGATCGTAAAGTCTTTGCCGTCATCGGTCAATACACGTACTTTGTGCCGTTTACGGACTGCACGAATGAGTTGTTGGGGAATGAAGGCCCTGACTCGTAATCGTTCCAATGACAGCCCGGTCAACAATGGCTGGCCGGGTTGGGTAGTTTCACCAATTTCAACATAGCGTTTGGTGACTACCCCGGTGAAGGGGGCTTTGACCACTGTGTAGGCCAGTTGCTCACGGGCTTGCCGGTTGGCAGCGAGGCTGATGAGTTGCTGCGCCGTAGCTGTTTTCAGATCGGCTTGTGCCGTATCAAAGGCGGCCCGGGATACCAGGTTTTTATTGAGCAGACCCTGTATGCGACGGAATCGCTTGCGGGCTTCAGCCAGTTTGGCGTTGGCACTTGCTGCGTTGGCTTTGGCCTGTTTGAGTTGAGCCTGCTGCTGGGTATCCCGGATACGCAAGAGCACGGTACCGGCCTGCACCAGATCATCAACGTCAACGTTGATTTCGGTGATTATGCCTCCGGTTTGGGCCGATACCGTAGATCGATTGACAGCCTCCACGTGACCGTCCAGTAGCCGTTCCCTGGGCTCGGTTTGTTTTTTCACTGTTTGCAACTGCAAAGTGGAAGCTGCCAGGGTTAATGGCAGCATTGTCAGCTGGCTGCCAAGCAGTAGCAGGCTAACCCATAGTAGTCTGCCAGAGGGTAGTCTGCCAGAGGGCAAGCTGATAGAAGGTAGTGGGATGGAGGGTTTATTTGTCATGGTGAAGTCTGGTAGTGATGTTTTGGTAGTGTGATCGTATCACGACAATCTGGCGCTCATCGGTATATCAATGGCTAGGAGGCTATCCGAGATCATTTCTTGACGACTCTCAGAGGTTATGCGACACATACTTTAAAGTGTACAGGAACTGATTAAAGGGTGTGATAGTTAAAAGTGTTAGAATATAACTATATAACGATGTTTAATCAATCACAAGAGAATTTTTTTATCTTCACCTGCTGTTCGCTGCTTATAATAGAATAGAGCCTGTGGTGATTTAACCGCGGCACTATGTGATCACCCCTATATAGAGGAGGAAGCGATGATGGCAATAAGAGTGAAATACAGGTCTTGTTTGCTGGCCAAGACAACAGCAACCGTTACCGTAGTCGCATTACTGGCTGCGCTACCGGCGACAAGCTATGCCACTAACGGGATGTTTTCCCATGGTTTTAGCGCGGCTAATTCCGGTATGGGGGGAGCAGGTGTGGCCTTGCCGTTGGACGCGTTGGCGGCATCGACCAACCCGGCAGGAATGGTAGACATCGGCAATAGCAGTTCGGTGGGCCTGGCTTATTTCAGCCCCTTGCGATCTTACAAGGTTACCGGCGCCGCCTCGGGTGGTTTTCCACCGTTTCCGGGCGGAAAGATCAATAGTGGTCATAAATATTTTATGATCCCAAGCTTTGGTATGAACTGGCAACTGGATAATACCGGAACGCTGGGGTTGGCGGTATATGGTAATGGCGGCATGAGTACAGACTGGCAGGCCAGCGATACTCCGTTTGCTATGGGTACATTCGGTGCCGGGGATGCCGGGGTCAGCTACGCGGAGCTGTTTATTAATTTGAATTATGCACGCAAGCTCACCGATAATTTTTCCTTCGGAGTCGGTGCAATTGCCAATCGGTCGCAGTTTAAAGTGAATGGAATCACCGGTTTTGGTGGTTTTTCAACCAGTCCTGCCAAGCTTTCCAATAACGGTTATGACAGTGATTTTGGTTTTGGGGGGATTATCGGTGTGCTGGCCAAGGTCAGTGACAGCGTCAGCCTCGGTGCTTCCTATCAGAGCAAAATCAAAAATAAGATGAGTAAATATGCCGGTCTGTTTCCCAACAAAGGAGAATTTGATATCCCCGGAACCGCACAGGTGGGTGTTGCCATCAAGGCAGGGGGAGGTCTGACTTTTGCCGCTGATGTGCAGAAAATCTATTTTAGTCAGTCTGATGCTATCAGCGCATCGGGTGCCGGCCTGTTTGCCTGCATGGGCGGTGATCTGACGCAATGTCTGGGCGGCAGCAAGGGTGCCGGGTTTGGTTGGAACGATATGACGGTATATAAATTCGGTTTACAAAAGGAAATGGGCAATGGCACGACCTGGCGGGCCGGCTACAGTTACGGAAAACAGCCGATCGATCCTGGGGAAGTGACCTTGAATATTCTTGCACCGGGTGTTATCGAGCAGCACTACACGGTTGGAATGACGAAGAAACTGGCCAACAACCGATCATATGATCTGGCATTTATGTATGCCCCGGAAAAATGTCAGACCGGAGCTTCAGCATTTAACCCCGGCCAGACCATCGAGATTTGTATGCATCAATTCCAGTTGCAGGGTGGTTATAACTGGTAAGGTTTATCACCCGCACCTGCCTGGTACCATCAGGTTCACAGCAGTGGCTGCCTTTGTGGGGCCACTGCTTTTTTGTTGGTACAAAATCGTGTATTGTCTGTTCGGGTAATGTTTGGGTAATGGATAGGAGAGATCAATGACATGAAGCAACGTATCCAACAAGGTGGTTTGCAGGTTGATGCGTCTCTTTATCAACTGGTGACTGATGAAATCATCCCGGGAACCGGGGTGGTAGCTACCGACTTCTGGCTTGCACTGGAGCGGATCATCGAAGACCTGGGGCCGGAAAATACAGCATTACTGGCCGAACGTGAGCGCTTGCAAGGGTTGATTGATGGTTGGCATCTGCAACATCCGGAGCACACATTCGACCCCGGCCGCTACAAGGAAATGCTGCAGGAGATCGGTTATCTACAGCCTCAAGGGGATGATTTTTCGATAACGACCTCCGGTGTTGATGCAGAAGTCTCCACCGTTGCCGGACCACAGCTGGTGGTTCCGGGTAGCAACGCCCGTTATGTTCTGAATGCGGCTAATGCCCGTTGGGGTAGCCTTTTTGATGCTTTGTACGGGACCAATGTGATCGCCATGACAGAGGGACTGGAGCCTGGCAAGGCCTATAACCCGGCTCGTGGTGCTAAAGTCTTCGTTCTGGCCAGTCGTTTTCTCGATCAAGCGGTACCACTGCTGCAGGGTAGTCATGCCGATGTAATCGAGTATAGCCTTAAATCCGTGGGCCAGAATTTTGAAATCGCCGCAAAACTTGTAAATGGCAAGATCACAGAACTGGCAGACGCGGCGGTCTTTGTTGGCTACAGGGTAGTGAATGATTCACCGCCGTGTACGATTTTATTGTGTCACCATGACTTGCATATCGAAATTACCATCAATCGGCAGCATCCGGTGGGTAGAAAACATTCCGCCGGAGTCTGTGATGTGGTGCTCGAAGCTGCGATGAGCACGATAGTAGACTGTGAGGATTCGGTAGCTGCGGTTGACGCCCAAGACAAGGTGCTGATCTACCGTAACTGGCTGGGATTGATGAAAGGGGATCTTGAGGAAAGCTTTGTCAAGGGTGGCAAACGGCTAACACGCCACCTCAATACGGACCGGGAATATATCGCCTCGGATGGTTCTGCTCTGGTCTTACATGGCCGCAGTCTGTTGCTCAACCGCAATGTCGGTTTGTTGCTGATGACCGATGCGGTACTGGACCGGCATGGCAAGCCCATCCCCGAGGGTTTTCTTGATGCCATGGTGACCGGTCTTTGTGCTTGTCATGATCTCAGGGGAAATGGGCATTATCGCAACAGTCGGGCCGGCAGTATTTATATTGTCAAACCCAAGTTGCACGGGCCTGTAGAGGCAGCATTCACTAATACCTTGTTTGACCGGGTGGAGTTGGCATTGGGATTGCCGCCAAACACCATCAAGGTCGGGGTCATGGATGAAGAACGTCGTACCACGGTAAACCTTAAAGAATGCATCCGTGCCGTCAAGGGTAGGATATTTTTTATCAACACCGGTTTTTTGGACCGAACCGGAGATGAAATTCACACCAGCATGGAGGCCGGACCCATGTTGCACAAGGAGGCAATCAAACTTGAGCCCTGGATTCGGGCTTATGAGGACTGGAATGTTGATACCGGATTGGCCTGCGGTTTTCAGGGCAAAGCGCAGATCGGCAAGGGGATGTGGGCTATGCCAGAAGCGATGCAACAAATGCTGAGCAGCAAATCAGCACATCCCCAGGCCGGTGCCAATACTGCATGGGTACCGTCACCGACCGCAGCGACACTGCATGCCATGCATTATCATCAGGTTGATGTCAGCGTGCGTCAACGGCAATTGGCAAAGCGAACGGCCGTTTCTGTAGATAAATTACTGGTATTGCCATTGCAGTGCCAGCCTTGTTCTGAGATTGAAATCGCCAGGGAACTGAATAACAATATTCAGGGGATATTGGGCTACGTTGTGCGCTGGATTGATCAGGGCATAGGTTGCTCCAAGGTGCCTGATGTCAACAATGTCGCGCTGATGGAAGACCGGGCGACCTTGCGTATCTCCAGCCAGCATATCGCCAACTGGCTGCATCAGGGAATTTGTGACCGCCAGCGTATCATGACAACACTTAAACGCATGGCGGCTGTGGTCGATCAACAGAACATGGGTGACCCCGACTATCAGCCGATGGCAGTGAATTATGATGCCAGTCTGGCTTTTCAAGCCGCCTGTGATTTGATTTTTATGGGACGTGAGCAACCCAACGGCTATACGGAACTGATTCTTCATAAATACCGTCGCCAGGCCAAGGGCAGGCCTTAAGCCGCCGGCCTTGAGAGCAGCATCATGACCCGTGAGCGACAAATCCAGGAAGGCCCGGGACGGGTTTCTGTGATCAATGCACCGCAGAAATTTTTGTCGCAGCTGATCTGGGCTGCAGTACAAAGCCTGGCATCTGACATTCACCTGCGAGTCAATAATCACCCGTTACTGCGTGTTGATGGCGTGATTCGTCCGGCCCCCAGATTTCAGGTGTTAAGTGAAGCGGATTTGCGCCTGTTGGCCAAGCAAATGATGTCAGAAGTGCATTGGAATAAATTTCTGGATGAATTGCAGGTCGACTTTTCGGTTGGAGTGGAAAATCTAGGGCGTTTGCGGGTTAATGCCTTCTATCAGCGTGACAGTGTAGCCATGGCGATGCGACTTATCCCGACCCGTATTCCACAACCGGACACGTTGCAATTGCCTGAGGTATTGACCGAGTTGTCACGCCTGGAACGAGGTTTAATTATTGTTACCGGCGGCACCGGTACCGGCAAATCAACCACTATTGCCTCGTTGATCAATACCATTAATCAACAGCAGAAAAAACATATCATTACCATCGAAGACCCGATCGAATACCTGTTTTCAGATCAGCAGTGCATTATCTCTCAACGTGAACTGGGGATGGATGTGGCCAATTTTTCAGCGGCAATGGCTGCCGCCTTACGTCAGGATCCGGATGTTATCCTGCTTGGAGAAATGCGAGACCCGGTGACGATTGACACTGCGTTGACAGCGGCGGAAACGGGGCATATGGTTTTTTCTACCTTGCATGCTCCGACTGCCGCAGATGCGATAACGCGTCTGATATCGAGTTTTCCGGCTGCTGCACAACCCACTATTCGTGCCAAGTTGTCGCAGAATTTACAGGCGGTGGTGGCGCAGCGTTTATTGCCCAAAGCCTCCGGCAACGGTCGGGTTGTGGTTTGTGAAGTGATGACCGTGACCGCGCGAATACGTGAGCTTATTCTTAATCCGTTGAAGGTTAAGGAAATTGCTGATGAAGTTAAAAAAGGGCTACTGATAGAAGGTATGAGGTCTTTTGACCAGGCGCTTTATGACCTGGTGAGACGTGATGAAATCACAGTCGATGTGGCCTTGGCCCACGCGACCAGCGCGACCGATTTAAAGTTACGGCTGCAAGGCTTCACACAGCAGGTTTGAATAAGCTGCCTGCTGATTGGTGAAATCGCATATACTGGACCGCCGACCATTATCCAGGATTAATGAGCGCTGTGTGAGCCAGTGTAGGCATCACTTGGGTGGTGTTTGCAGGCAGTAAAGTAGGCTGACCCGTAGTAGGAGAACTGTCCGTAGTAGGAGAACTGAATGAGTGATCGAAGGCTGCAGGTATTTTCAGCAGTTGCCCATTTGCTAAGTTTTACCCGTGCCGCCGAAGTGCTGCATATGACCCAGCCGGCGGTGACTTTTCAGATTAGGCAACTTGAAGAATATTTCAATACTCGTCTATTTGATCGCACACATAATCGTATCACCCTGACCGAGGTTGGTGAGAAGGTCTATGGCTATTCATCGCGGATCATTGATTTGTATGGCGAAATGGACAATGAGGTCAGAAAACTGACTGGTGAGGTGGTCGGACCATTGATTATTGGTGCCAGTACGACCATAGCTGAATATGTCATTCCCAATTTACTGGGAGAATTTCAGGCCAACTTTGATACCATCAAACTGCGGCTGTTTGTCTCCAATTCCTTGAAGATCATTCACATGGTGGAAAATAACGATGTGGATGTTGGGATCGTCGAGTCTCCGGTTGAGAACAAAAACCTGGTCACTAAATTCTGTCGGCAGGATGAGCTGGTACTGATCTGTGCACCCGACCACCCGCTGGCCAGTCGTGCAATGATTACTGCTCAGGATCTGGTCGAATATCCGTTTATCGGGCGGGAAGAGGGGTCGGGGACACGCGATGTTTTTCTGCAGTACCTTCAGGAGCACGATATGGATTTCAGCAGTCTTAATATGACCATGGAATTTGGCAGCCCGGTGTCGATCAAGAGCGCGGTGGCTGCGGGATTGGGAATTTCAGTGATCTCCATTGCCACCCTGGACAGGGAATTGGAGCGGCATGCCCTGGTCAAGATCAGTCTGACGCCACCGATCACCCGGCCTTTTTCCATCATCTACCAGCGTCAGAAGTTTCGGATTCGAGTGATTGAGGAATTCCTGGATTTTACCGAAGAGCAGTGTCGCAAAATGGTCGTTGAAAATCCACCGGTGGCGTGAAACCATCGACAGCAGATCAGCTGCGGGCTTGCTGCCGCCGGTTGCCTGCACAACAGCAGCAGCAATTGCTTGATTTTGCTGAGTTCCTATTGTCCCGTGTAAAGCCTCAGAGCGTGCAGGAAGTGAGCGAAACGCCCTTGGATATTCTCAGGCCTGATGAGGAAACGGTCTTGAAATCGGTCAAGAGATTACGTGCCAGCTATCCCATGCTTGACGAAGCCATATTGTTGCATCCCGTTTCTGCCCTGATTACCGCACACGTCATCAAAGGACGAGCTGCCGTCGAGGTTATTGATGAATTGGAGCAATTATTTAAGGACAGTTACCATAGTTGGTTACAGGCCCGATAAACAGATACCCCGCTATGCAAGGACAGCCTCCTAGCCCTATCGGGCGAACCGTGATGT
>DRJH01000292.1 GCA_011052285.1 Gammaproteobacteria bacterium | reverse complement strand
TCCCGGATGATAATGAAAAACCTGACTTCTTCACCCGCACTGGTCAGTAATTCGAATAGCGCCGGAAAGCGGGGCGTCAGCGGAGGGTGCTTGAGAACGAGGTGATCCGCATCAGGATAGCGGTTTCTTGTTTTATCCAGGAAAGCCTTGGCCCATTGGGCGGTAAAATCTCTCAGATCTTCAATAGAAGAGAAATAATACTGATTGTGTTCATCATATTGTTGGCATCCGAAGACATAGGCTTCAACTATGCTCCTGAGATAGCTTGCCTCATGAATAAGCGGATTGGTTGTCTTATCGGAACACAGAATACTTTGCAGTAACGTGGTTCCAGAACGGTTGACGCCGCCTACGAAGTAGCAAGTCATCATTTTTCCTCTGTATAGCCGAAATGCTTATAACCGGCCTCCCGGATAAGCGGATTTCGTTGTCCAGCAAGTTACGTCAAAATCATTATATCCCTATTACCTGGCAGGTTGGAATAAGCTATTATTGCAAATTTGAAAGTAGCATGGCTATAGTCTCCTTCGTGCAGTATGCAGGCCAACGCATGGGATCGGGAACAAGTGAACACTGACGGGGAAAAACTCTTTCGTACGGCCGTCGAACACCATCACGCGGGCCGGTTGGCAGAAGCTGAAAAAATCTATCGGCTGATTCTGGTGGAGCAGCCGGCGCACCCGGACGCGCTCCATCTTCTTGGTGTTATTGCGCACCAGTCGCGAGACATCGATGCTGCCATTAGCCTGTTCAAAAAAACGATCAAGGTTGCACCGGGCTTTGCTCTGGCCCACTTCAATCTGGGTAACGCGCTCAGCGGCCAGGGGCGTCTGTCCGAAGCGGAAACATCTCTCCGCGAAGCCATTCGTCTCAAACCCGGCTACGCGGAAGCGCACCACAACCTCGCTACCCTGCTCATGGGGCAGGGGCTTACTGGCGAGGCAGAAGCTTCATTCCGCCGCGCCATCGATTGCAACCCGGATCTCCCTGATCCCCGCATCAGCCTGGGTAATATGCTGGAAGCCCGGGGCTGTTCCGCCGAGGCAGAACCGATTCTGCGCCGTGCCATTGACCTCAGGCCGGACTCTCCCGAGGCCCACAATAATCTCGGCAACGTGCTCAACAGCCTCGGGCGGACTGACGAGGCAGAGGCGTCGCTGCGCCAGGCCATTGCCCTCAAACCGGCTTACCCGGAAGCACTCTACAACCTCGGCACCATGCTCAGGTTCAAAGGTGAGCTGGCCGAAGCGGAAATCTTGCTGCGCCGGGCCACTGACCTCAGACCGAATGATCCAGAGATCCACAATAACCTCGGCACTGTACTCAAGGATCAGGGTCGGCTCGACGAGGCGCAAGCGTCTCTGCGGCAGGCTCTTGCGCTCAAGGGAGATTTTACCAAGGCACATAGCAATCTGGTTTTCTACCAGACTTTCAGGGCCGGTGTCACAGCGGACGATCTGCAACGCGTTCACTGCCGGTGGGATGATGTGCACGCTGCCGGGTTCAGATCCCGGTGGGGAAATTACAGCAATACACGCGATCCGGAGCGCCGGCTGCGTGTTGGTTACCTGTCGCCGGATTTCAGGGAACATTCGGTAGCGTATTTTTTTGCGCCTTTGCTGGAAAATCACGATCCGGCCAGTGTGGAGGTATTCCTCTATTCGGATGCCACTGTCACAGACGAGACAACGCGGCGCCTGTATGGACTGGCAACTCAATGGCGTGACACGAACGGCCTCAGCGATTCCCGGTTGGCGGATCAAATCCGCGCTGACCGGATCGATATCCTTGTGGATCTGGCCGGGCATACCGCAAACAATCGGCTGCTGGTATTCGCCCGCCGCCCGGCACCGATCCAGTTCACCTACCTGGGCTATCCCGGTACCACCGGTTTATCCGCTATCCAGTACCGCATCACGGACCGGTGGGCAGATCCACCGGGCACTACCGACCAGTACTGCCCCGAGGAACTGGTGCGTCTGCCGGGCGGGTTCCTGTGCTACGAGCCCCCGGAGGATGCCCCGCTACCTGCTACCACCTCCCCTGTGGAAAAGACGGGCTACGTTACCTTTGGCAGTTTTAACAATAGAGCCAAGATCACCGATGGCGTACTGGCTGCGTGGGGTTCCATTCTGCAGTCCGTGCCCGGCTCTCGTCTGCTGCTGAAATGCAGGTCGTTTGCCGATGATAAAACGTGCCAGTCCTGCCTGGCTTTTTTCAGGGCGCGCAATATTGACACGGATCGCGTGCAATTACTGGGGCCCCTGGCCAGCCGCGTTGAACACCTTGCCACCTACCACCAGATCGATATTGGCCTCGACACGTTCCCGTATAACGGCACAACCACGACGTGTGAAGCTTTGTGGATGGGGGTACCGGTCATTACGCTGAGCGGTAACACACATGCCAGTCGCGTTGGGTCCAGCATACTCCATGCTCTCGGGCTTGAATCGTTGATAACGGATTCGCTGGAGAGTTACCTGTCAAAGGCTCGAGAACTGGCCCATGACCAGGCAAGGATTTCAGAACTTCATGCCGGTTTGCGCGAGCGCCTCCTGCAATCTCCGCTCGGTGACGGCCCGCGTATTGCGCGTTCTATGGAACAGGTTTTTCGCGATGGGTGGCAGCGCTGGTGCAGCAAGCCAATGTCCTGAATCGGTCAGGGCCCGTTTCTCAAGGTACATATCCATAACGCTTGAGCCACGCTGCAGCAAGATGATTAACCTGCTGCTGCTGTTCTGCTGACAGTGCGTCGCGCCACTCACCCTCTTTCCTGGAGGTGATGTGCCTGCTCTGGAATCCGGTCTTGTAATCATAGATCCGGAAGCTGCCATCGAGATTGCGGATCGTCGTCGTGGACGCCGGTGCCGGACTGTTTCGGGATCCGGACTCGCCCTCCTGCACGTCGAGTTTACTGAGGTATTGTTCGACCCGTTCCCGGGAGAACTCGGCTTCAATCGTAGCGACCGTGTCTGCGTTGACAGGGAGATCCAGAAAATCTGCAAGCTGTACAATGACATCACGCGGGCGTGACACCACATCTCTGTACCCCACAGGTAACACATTCGAATGCTGTTCCCCGAGGTAGTAATCCGTAACCTGCATCATTGACGCAGCGACCCGCAGGCCGTACTCGAACGAGCAATGCATGAATCGCATAAACGAGAGCATGGCATCGCGCACATCGCGATGCGTGCAGATGA
>DRJH01000291.1 GCA_011052285.1 Gammaproteobacteria bacterium | reverse complement strand
TCTGGGTCTTGCCAGTACGCTAGTGACTGCTTTTGCCGATATAGCAAGTGGTTCCGCCGCATCGGTAGCAGTAACATCGGGCAGCTTGCAAAGCAGCAGTAAGTTGTTCCTGGCCCGCTTTAACAGCAATGACTGGAGTGGGGATATACTGGCGTTTGCTATCAATCCGGATGGCTCGCTGGAGAGTACTCTCGACGGCAATGGTTTAATGCAGCCCGGTGCTAACGGTTGGAAGGCCTCCACTCAAATACCCGCTGAGGCCGCCCGCGTTATTTTTTCTCATAATGGGGCGACGGGGAATGCCCAGACAGGTATTGCATTCCAGTGGAATCAATTGTCCGCCACTCAACAGGGATTGCTGGGTGTTGAACCCGTTCTTAAATGGCTGCGGGGAGACCAGAGCGAGGAAGCTGCAACGACGGGTTCAACGCTAAATCTAAGAAACCGCATAATTACAGTTCTGGGGGACATTGTTCACTCCTCACCGTCGTATGTTGGGCCACCGGCATTTCAGTATCCTGATGACATGGAAGGAACCAGCAATCTTTATTCAACATTCAAAACCGCCAAGTTAAACCGTCCCCCGATGATATATACGGGTGCGAATGACGGCATGCTGCATGCCTTTGATGCGAACACCGGGGTTGAAAAGTTTGCTTATGTGCCGAATGCGGTATATTCCCGTCTGGCTGCCCTGACGAGTCCGAGCTATGTTCATCAGTACACCGCTGACGGTGCACCAATCGTTGTAGATGCATACTTCGGTGGTGCATGGCGTACGATATTGACAGCAGGTTTGCGAGGGGGTGGCCAGGCCATTTATGCGCTGGATGTCACCGACCCGGCACTCATCACGAACGAAATTACCGGTGCCAGCAAGGTGTTGTGGGAATACACTGACGCTGATGACGTAGACCTGGGCTATACCTACAGCGAACCCAACATCGTGCGGCTACAAAATGGTGACTGGGCGGCTATATTTGGCAACGGTTTTAACAACACTGAAGCCGATGGCAACGCAAGTACCAGTGGCAATGCTGTGCTCTATGTCGTTAAACTTTCCGATGGTAGTTTGATCAAAAAAATAGACACGGGTGTCGGTCTGTCCAACTCTGCCAGTGGCGGCAGACCCAATGGTTTGGCGACCGTTGCACCGACAGATGTGGATGGCGATGCGATTACCGATTATGTTTATGCTGGGGATCTCTACGGGAACATGTGGAAATTTGATCTGACAGACATTAGCCCGGTTAACTGGGGCGTGTCGTACAGCGGTACACCATTGTTTACGGCCTGTGACGGCACCCCCTGTACCGATACCAATCGCCAGCCGATAACAGTTCGCCCACAGGTAAGCGTGAATCCTACGCAGGGCGGATACATGATTTACTTCGGTACCGGGCAGTATATTGAAGACAGTGATAATGCTGTCACAAATCAGTTGACACAATCTTTCTATGGAATCTGGGATAAAAATGACGCTACCCTGGTGGCCTTTGATAAAGGAAATCTGAAAGAAAGAAAAATCCTTGTTGAAGTGGCTGCCGGAAATTTTGATGTTCGTATCACCAGTGGTGTACTGGACGATGTTGCCAATGGTGGTGGTGTGATTAACTGGCCGACACAAAAAGGCTGGTACATGGATCTTATTCTGGACGGTACTACCGATAATAAGGGCGAAAGAGTTGCCAGTAATCCTATCTTCCGCCAGGGACGTATCATCTTTACGACCCTGCTTCCATCAGCGGAGGCCTGTGCCTCCGGTGGATCAGGATGGTTAATGGAACTGGACGCCTACAAGGGGACACGTCTTGATTTAACACCTTTCGATATCAATGAGGACGGGGTCTTTTCTGCCGCTGATAATGGTCAGGTAGACTGGGATATTAATGGTGATTCCTCGATAGATGCCAAGGATACTGCGCCTCCCTCGGGTGTCAGTTCTGGCAACGTGGGCATTATAGTAATGCCAGGTATCATTGCAAATGATGACAACTCAAAAGAGTTTAAATATGCCGCCGGGTCAACAGGTAATGTCAAAGTGATTACCGAGCGTCCGGAGCCAGGTCAATCGGGGAGGCAGTCATGGCGTCAAATTCGTTAGTAGAAGAGGGATGGATTAGAAAGTTTAAGCAAACGGCTATTCCATCTTTCAGCTACTGGGTCTCCTGTCTACGCGGGAAACAGGGCGTGAGCAGGCATGGCGTACGACAGCGAGGCTTTACCCTGATTGAACTCATGATCGTAATCGTCGTTATTGGAATACTTGCCACTATTGCGTATCCCAGCTATTTGGATCAGATACGAAAGACACGCCGTAGCGATGGCAAGGCGGCTCTACTCGAGACTGCACAGGTGCTGGAGCGTTGCTTTACGGAGTTTAACAGCTACAACAATATCAGCTGTCCAGCTGTAAATAATTCTAACAACGCCCAATTGTCGGCAGCCTACGCGACGTCAGAAGAAAACTATTACACCGTGGCGGCAGCAGGATTGACGGCGACAGCATTCACTTTGCAGGCGACGCCGGTAGGTGCCCATGCCGATGATAATGACAATAGTGTTGCAAACAGATGTGGCGTATTGACCTATAATCAGCTGGGTGCAAAAGGCGTCAGTGGGGGTACGCTGAGTGCCGCCGACTGCTGGTAAATCTTAAACCAACCCCATCACAGAAAAACTCTTAATGAAGGGGCCGGCCATGCGCGGATCTTTCAGCATCGCAGAATAATCGCCGACAGCAAATTTCATTTTACCGGTGGTATAGGCCATACCAAGTCCGGCCATGCCGATGCCTTTGGATAGCCATTTTTCCCAGTTTGCCGGCTTGGCACGAATGTCCCAGCTTAAGCTTTCACCCTTGTAAGCGCCGGCAGAAACAACTTTGCCATTTTCCACCGTAATGACGCCTGTTGGACCGTCATCACCTACAAAACCGTAACCAATGACAGAGCTGAAATTAATATCAGCCAGTGCATCCGAGAGGTCCGGTTCATTGTTCCATGCGTCCATGTAGCTCTTCATCCACTCATCTGAAAAAAGGTCAGCCATTTTTGTATCTCCTTTTATTTTACCGTAGTCAAAACCCGGTCTGGGAAGCGGATTATGTTAAATTTGGCTTGAACAGAATAACTTAAATGGAGGTGAAAATGAAGACGTTTTGGGAACAAAGGCGTTGGTATTGCGTGTTACGATTTAAGTTTCTACGCAGCACCTAACCCGCAAGACCTTTATTTATTTTTTCTATCCCAAATAACAAACGTTAGATCAAATGGATTCTTACCGTCAGCTTTGTGTTCCTGCCGAGAGATTTCCTGCCATTCATCTGGATTGATTACAGGAAAATGTGTATCACCCACCAGATGTGAGGCAATCTGGGTCAAATAGAGCCGGTCAGCACGCGCCAGGGTTTGTTCATAGATTCTACCGCCGCCAACGATCATGACCTCTTCAGCGGATTCTTCGTTTGCAATGGCCAGTGCTTCATCGACTGAATGTGCTAACCGACAGCCTTCAGCCTGGAAACGGGTATTTCGTGTGATGATGATGTTGGTTCTGCCGGGCAGTGCTCTGCCTATGGACTCCCAGGTACTACGCCCCATGATAATAGGCTTACCCATTGTGACGGACTTAAAAAACTTCAGATCGGCCGGCAAATGCCAGGGCATACCGCCCTCATTGCCGATGAGCCGTCCTTCATCCATTGCAACAATTATAGAAATACGCATGACTTTTCCAGATCATAAAAACAGAGTTATCCATATCGAATGGATCATTTGTAGGTGCGAATTCATTCGCTCAAAGGATTTAATTAGAGCCTGCTCAGTAAGTCAGGCCACCGCCATCCGTCAGACACAACCGGCTTGATGTACGGTAAAATTTCGGGAAGGTGGTGAACCGAAC
>DRJH01000290.1 GCA_011052285.1 Gammaproteobacteria bacterium | reverse complement strand
TCCAGACCCGATGTATCAGTAAAATCCTGCAGACGGTTTTCCTTTTCCAGCATGCGCAATGCATCGGCAAAGGGTGGCAGGCTAACATCGACATTTGGGTTCAGGGTGATCTGATTGACCGATAGCCCGTTTGCCTTAAAGTGTTGGCCAAGCAGAGAAAATGAACCACCGGCTTCAATGATAAAAATACGTGGCCTGTGTACTGCGGCCATTTGCTGTAGCAGATACACCAGCATGGCCGACTTGCCGGCACCGGTGGGGCCAAGGATGAGCATGTGGGCATTTTTCTTACGATCTTCTCTGTGTAGTGGGTCGAATACCAGGGGTTCAGCACCACGATTAAAGAAGACCAGGCCGGGATGCCCGGTTCCTCTTGAGCGACCATATAGAGGGAGTAAATTTGCTGTGTGACTTGAAAACACCAGTCGTGAACGTCGGCTGACCTTGTCCATCGTCACATCGTAGGCCATGGGCAGGTTGCGCATGTAGCTGTCCAATGCCAGTAGATCGGCTTCCTGCAATATGGGTTGCAGGCCATTGGGTAACAGCAATGCATTCAGCTGGTTGATATTTGTGCGCAGTGAGCGTGGATCTTCTCCTCGAACATAAAAGGCCATACTCAAAGGATAGAGTTTGTTGCCCCTTGCCATTTCTCTTTCCACCACTTCCGCATCTTCTCGGGTCATCGCTGCTTCGGCTGAGTCACCAACAGAGGCGCGCTTGACCTGGGCAATATGGCTGCGCGTAAAATCCTGTGGTTTGACAGTAAGCGTCATGACCATCACGGTATGTTCAGGAAAGCGGTCGAACAGTGCAAAGACATGATCCCCGGCCTGACGCTCTGCTGTCATGTGCCCCACTTCGGGTGCCCGGCGCAGCCCCTGAACCGTGACAATGGTATGTGGCAGGCCATCGAACCACCAGGTGGCTGTATTATTCTCAGATCGCGGCATGGCTAACGTCAGGCGCTCAGCCAGATCGTAACCAAAGGGCAGATCATCATCTCCTGGATAGGGGGCAATATCGAATAATTTGTCAGGATCACCGTTTGTGATTTCGGGAGATGGGTTAAACCATTTCAGTAACCATTCATAAAGATCTTTTCCCTCTCCTCGATGAGCGTGAACTCCCGCTGAGGCCAACGAGGCAATCCATTTGGTTGCCACATCGTTAAGTTCCTCTTCTACTTCAATAGCAGGCGGCAATTTACCCTTTGGCTTCAGTCGGCGATAAAGTACCGCACGTACTCGACGTACCTGTCCCCGCCATTGTGATCCGGTGACAGACGTGTCTTCAAACAGGCCACCCGGTCGAGTGATCTGATCAAGGTGTTGTGAAAAGAGTTTCTGGAAATGCTGTGTGTATTCGGTCGCCTTTGCAGCCGGTTGTGCATAATCGCTAACTTCCTGCTGAAATCCTTTTAAACTGGGTTCATCCTGCACATAGACCTGCAGCACCCACGGCGCTTCATCTTCTTCTGGGATGGCATCCGTCAGTGCTGTCTGAATGGCGTTGCGTAACTGAATCATGAATTCAGGTGTGCGTGCCTCGGTACCTGCCGGTGTTAATTCAAACAGTGCACCGAGACTGATGCCATCTTCCAGTAGGAAGGACTGACTCTCCGGGTTGTACTCGACCCACGGAAGAAGGTCTGTGAAGGATGGGGGTCGTTCGTACTGGCTTTTGACCATCGCATTGGTCACAGGTTTTTCTGACTGACTCTCTGGCTCTCTTCTGTCCCTGGTTGATAAACGTTTCAACATGATCAGCGCTGTTTACTTTTCTGCTGTACAGGTACTTCACCCGGTAGTGCGTATTCGATACGTTCATACATCGGGAAACTCGTTGCATATCCCGGCACCGGAACCGCTTCTTCACCGGCCAGATGTGGAAACACGTACATCACCAGCGTCGGGTTTGGGATCCTGGGGAATATAGCGTCTATTTCGTTCGCTGCATCACGGGTATAGCCATGCAATTCTGCTTCACCTGTCTGCACATTTCGATTACCTAATTCCTGTCGAAGAGAAACAGGGTCGCGGGCATTCATCTCGTTGATATGGTTTTCGTATATCGCTTTCATGGATGGGCCATCATGTGGCAGTATGGCCTGTTTGGTGCTGGCACAGCCTGCTGTCACCAGGCTAATCAAGCCGAGTGCGGGTATAAGGATCGATGGATTTTTCATAGCTTAGTTTCCTGCCGGTGGTATCAAGGTCAATGGGGAGTTCACGGTCGACGTGAATGGCTATACGGGTGCCTGCCGGGACGAAAATGGCATCAAAGCTCTGGGACTGGCGCTCCATGAGCCATTTACCCACTTCTTTGCTACCGCCAGATAATGTCTTGCCGAGTACATAGTTACCGACGTCACCCGTGACGCTATTGCTTATCCCTGAGGTATTACCGATTACGGATGTTGTCTCCGCTGCAGCCGCCGCATCAGCCGCGGCCTGTATCGCCATCACACCGATACGCTGGCTGAGAAAGGCAGGGGCATTGGTCTTACGTGCTCCGCTGATACAGGGAATCCCCTGCTGATCAGAAATCCATCCCAGGGGTTTATTGGTATTACCTCTCTTCCCCTTTCTGTCGTTGCTGGAGAGTGTCTGGATGGTTCCATCATCGAATACAAAGGTGACGGAATCCAGTCGCCCTGTGATACAGGACAGTGTCCAGTCGCCGATGGCTGTACCACTCCATACCATGCCCTGAACACCGGGGATGGTCAGGCCATTGGCAGCCAGGTTATCGACACCGGTAATCACTTTGAACGGCATGGGGTCTCGCACTTTTCCGCCAACAGGAACACGCCCTACCAGAGCAGTCATCACCGTTGAACCGATTAATGTGGCATTACGCGGGATTGTGTAGACAGGCTCGATCGGTTTTATCTTTTGATTGAGCTTGCTGCTTTGTGCTTTAGACAAAACAGCGAGTTTATCTGCAGATTGTCTGGTTTTGTTTAGCAAGCGTTTGCCGTTTATTGCGCTCGCATCACTTTCATCAATCTCCATCGGTTTAACCCAGATGAGACTATCGACAGAATTGCTACGAAGTGCGTCGAACCCCAGCCCTACTGGAATGTCGCTATTCTTTGAAGGCAGATTGATTTTTGTAAGAGATTGCGACAAAGCATCGACCCGTGCCGTCAATGACGACAACACACCGGAATCCTTGCGGTAACGAGCGGATTGGTTCTTTTCTCTGGAGAGTAGTTTACGGGTAACGCGGGTGGTCACGTTATCCTCTATTTGAGTACGGCTGGCCAGCAGTTCGCGATTCTCGCTGCGCAGACCTGTGTTGTCCTGACGCAGGGCTTTGACTTCGGCTGTCATGGCGGCAACATTTGCCGTCAGTGTTTTGATGGTATCCGCGGGGGTATCTGCATCCGGGTTCGGTGCCTGCGGCACGGACTCCATCACGAGTTCTCCATCGCTTTCACTGTTGCAGGATTTAAGTGTAACGAACACCAGCATCAGCATCACACTGCCGGCAAGAATGGGAAGAAGTTTATTACTGGTTGCAGTGACCATGGTCTTGCCTAGTAAGAAACAGCAAAAGGACGAGCTGAAATCAGATAGACAGCCGTGGTATCGGCTTCATTGCCCGCGGGCAACAAACGATGGTGCTGGAATGATGCGGTCAACCAGTTGCCACGAAGATCTCTCGGATCCAGGGTCTGTGCTTGCGCGGTTTGATTGGTCAGCCTAACGGCGGTGAGGTAATACCCCCCTGCCCGCCATGCAACTAGCGGCCTGGCATCAATTGCGCCACCACGCAGCAGCGGTATGGAAGTACGTGCTACCGGTGTTCGTACTATGCCGGGTCTGTTTCTCAGTAATCGTGCTGGGGCATAAAGTTGCTGGGCTGCGAAGCGAATCAACGAGACGTAGCTGTGTTTTGGTCTGTTCCTGTTTCTTTCAATCGAAAACTCTGCATTACTGGATGCATCCTCCTCCTGCGCGTAGATCTCTACAGGGTTATTCTGAACAGATTCCTCCGATGCCGAAATATCGAGAAGATAGATTTGATCACCCTCGATCTCACGCACCATGATTCGGGTCGAATCAAAAGCCGCTTGAGCCATCAGATAAACCGTTCCGTTGATGTTCTGGGTACGCAGCATCGGCTGCAGCTGGCTGGGTACGCCCACCTTGACTGAGTCTGGAAACGTAACCATTCTTTCCTGCCCGACTTTAAGCTTCAATTTAATCGGTGTCTTTCTCCATTCGATGCGCTCGGTGATTTGTGACCCAGCAGAAGCCAATGTTGTGGACAATGACAGAACAAGCAAAAGAAAAAATAGTCCTTTCCAATAACCAGTTTTCAATAGGCTTTGATTCATCTATTTGCCTTCCAGTTCAGCTTCATTTTTTAGTTCCTCTTTGCTCAGACGATGTGGGCCACTGCCAGCAAATCCATCAAGAGCCAGCCCCCAGGGATTGGATTCGGGATCAATGGATAGACTGACCACACGCAACGGATAACGGATGGCTGTCCTTTTTATGGTCATTCCTTTTACCGACTCGAACAGATCCAGATCCAGCCAAACCACCCAGACACCGGGAGCAAGAACATCGACTCGACGTTCTTCAAAGCCATGCCCGGTAATCTCATGTACACCTCGAACGCGATAGGCCAATTCCCCCTGCTTTC
>DRJH01000289.1 GCA_011052285.1 Gammaproteobacteria bacterium | reverse complement strand
TCCCTGCCATAACGGCATGCCGACGCAGGATCATGGGCCTAATTATGCGGTCTATGGACGCTGGTGTACAGCAAAAACTACCAAAATTCAGGCCATCAGCATGCCACCATTGACATGCAGAGTACTACCGGTAACATAGTTTGCCATAGGAGAGGCAAGAAATACTACTGCTTGGGCAACATCATCCGCTGTTCCCAATCTGCCCAATGGGATTTGTGAAAGCAGCTGTTGTTTTTGGGTTTGTTCCAAATTTCGTGTCATATCGGTGTCAATAAAGCCCGGAGCCACGGCGTTGACGGTAATATTTCTGGCCGCAACTTCGCGTGCCAGCGACATGGTAAAACCAAGAAGGCCTGATTTGCTGGCACAATAGTTGCTCTGTCCGGCATTACCTATCGCACCAACCACGGAACTGATATTGATGATCCGGCCAAAGCGAGCTTTCATCATTGGCCGTAACAGGGCCTTACAGAGTCTGTAAACAGATTTCAGATTGGTGTCAATCACCACATCCCAATCCGTGTCTTTCATGCGCATCAGCAACCCGTCCCGAGTAATGCCGGCATTGTTGACCAACACCGAAGGGGTGCCATGTGTGGCGATCACGTCATGGACCGTAGTATCTATACTTTGCTTCTCAGTCACATCCATAACCACGCCAAAACCATTAATGTCATTATTATTCAATGATTCACCAATGTAATTTGCACCTTTTTGTGAAGTCGATGTGCCAATTATTGTGGCTCCCTGCCGACCCAAGGCCACTGCTATCGCATGGCCTATACCTCGGGATGCCCCCGTTACCAGACAGATTTGATGCTTTAGCATAATGTCCCTCTCACAGATTATATTCAGCTGTTGTACGCAGTTCAGAAACAGCCTGCAATGCCTGCACCAGCAGATCCGGTGTAGCCAACGGATACGTTGGAATAACACGGTTGATGCGTTTGTTGAGCCCGGTTAATGTTTTTCCAGGACCACATTCTAGCAGACAGCTTACACCGGATTCACAGATCGAAGAAATGGTTTTTACCCAGGGTACCGGTGAGTTAATTTGATGCGCTAAAACCTGTCGGATTTGCTCGGGATCCTTTTCTGTTTGCACGTGATAGTTGTGCAGTACCGGAATTTTTGGTGACACAATCGTGGCTGTCTGCAAGCGTTGGGCCATGCGTTCGGCGGCTGGCGTCATCAGGGTGCTGTGTACGGGAACACTGATCGGCAATACGATTGCTTTGCGGGCACCTGCCCTGGGCGCAGCTTCCACCAGGCGTTGTACAGCCTGCTGGTGTCCGGCAACAGCAACCTGTCCAGGCGCGTTGTAATTGACTGGCTGCAGAACCTGATTCCCTGCCAGGTCAACACAAAGTTGCTCAATTGCAGCATCCTGCATACCCAGAATCGCTGCAATACCGCCTTGTCCGGAAGGCACGGCTTCTTGCATATAGCGGGCACGATCGGCCACCAGTTTAACCGCCTCAGCAAATGCCAAACTACCGGAGGCAACCAGGGCGGTGTACTCCCCCAAGCTGTGGCCTGCCATGATGATGGGTCGCAGGTCCGATTGTAACTGCCAGATGCGCCAGACGGCATAGCCACTGACCAGCATGGCCGGTTGGGTATTCTCGGTCAGTGCCAGTTGTTCAGAAGGCCCCTTATGAACCAGTGTCCACAGATCACGCCCCAAGGCATCACTGGCCTCTTCAAAAATTTCGGCGACCAACGGGTAACTGTCGGCATAGGCATCCAGCATGCCGACAGTTTGTGATCCCTGGCCGGGAAAGACGAAGGCTATTTTGGCTGTTTTCATATTTTCACAATTATATATAGTGAATCAGTACGGATCCCCAGGTAAAACCGCCACCAAAGGCTTCCAGTAAAATTTTTTGTCCCGCTTGAATGCGACCATCGCGCACCGCCATATTCAGCGCCAATGGAACCGATGCAGCCGAAGTATTGCCATGCCTATGTATGGTTTTAATCACTCGTTCCATGGGGATATGGAGGCGTTTTGCCATTGCACTGATGATCCGGATGTTGGCCTGGTG
This sequence comes from Gammaproteobacteria bacterium, assembly GCA_011052285.1. Lineage (GTDB taxonomy): Bacteria > Pseudomonadota > Gammaproteobacteria > Arenicellales > DRJH01 > DRJH01. The sequence goes on along the minus strand of DRJH01000289.1, from coordinate 5,535 downwards.
TGGAACCAGCCAGTCCAGCTCATCAACACTCAAATGATTCGCAGCCAGCATATCCTGTGCCTCGTTACCCAAGGCTTTAACGGCCCATTTGAACACTTCATGCCCTTGCATACGCACATAAGCCCGACCATTTTGAACATCCTGATAGGCGCTGGAAACACCACCCGGCACTTCCAGAAGGTTACGATATCGGCCATCGGCAGTGATATGGGATGCGATGATACCTGGTTTTGCAGCCGCTTCCAGAATAACAGCACCTGCTCCATCTCCAAATAAGACACAGGTATTTCGGTCTGTCCAGTCAATAATGCGTGAAAAGGTTTCAGCACCTACCACCAGTGCCCGCTTGACGGTCCCGGAACGGATATATTTATCCGCGATGTCCAGTGCATAGATAAAACCGGCACAGACGGCCTGTACATCGAAAGCAGGTCCTTGAGGAATATTCAGGCGATGTTGAAGTTTGCAGGCAGTACTGGGGAAGACCTGATCTGCAGTCGTCGTGGCAATGATAATAAGTTCAATGTCTTCAGGCCGTATTCCTGCAGCATCCATCGCCTGTAACGCCGCTTGTTGGGCCAGATCACAAGTTGTTTCATTTTCAGCGGCAATATGCCGCTGATGAATGCCAGTACGGGCCACAATCCATTCATGGGTAGTATCCACCATGGATTCGAGATCATGGTTGGTCAAAACCTTTTCTGGAAGATACCCCCCTGTTCCCACGATACGGGAGAATATCTGTGCCACGGCTAACCGGTCTCCTGCAATACTTGTTGAATCTCGTTCTGGATCAGATCAGTGACCTGACGATCGACTTCTGCAACGGCCTTGTTAATGGCATATTGAAAGGCCAAAGTATCAGCGCCACCGTGGCTTTTAATCACGGTTTTTCGCAAACCTATCAGGGTTGCGCCATTATGACGACGATGATCAATGCGCCGTTTCATGGCCGTCAATGCGGGCATAGCCACCAGCCCGGCGAGGCGTGTGTACCAGTTGCGTTTAAATTCCTGGTGCAAGGAGCGACGTATCATCTGTGCCAGTCCTTCACTCGTTTTCAGTGCAACGTTGCCGATAAAGCCATCGCAAACCACGACATCAACCACGCCGTGATAAATTCCATCGCCTTCCACAAAGCCCTGGTAGTTCAAAGAGGTATTGCGTATTAACCTGGCAGCAGCCTTGATCGACTCACTGCCTTTGATATCTTCAACACCAATATTCAACAAACCGACCGTAGGGGCGGCAATATCTTCCGTTGCTTTGACCAATACCGAACCCATGATTGCAAACTGCAGCAGTTGCTCCGGAGAACTGTCAATATTGGCACCCAAATCCAGTAAATGAGTGTGTCCCTTGATAGCAGGCAAGGAAGAAATGATCGCTGGACGGTCAATACCCGGCAGAGTTTTGAGCACGTAGCGGGCGGTTGCCATCAATGCGCCGGTATTTCCGGCCGAAACACAGGCGTCTGCACGAGATTCCTGAACCAAATTAATCGCAACACGCATGGATGAATCTTTTTTTGCCCGCATTGCCTGGGCCGGAGCTTCATTCATTTCCACAACTTGTTCCGCATGGAGAAACTCGACACGTTGCAGCTCAAGCTCGTGCCTGGCAGGCCAGCAAGCATGTAATTCAGGTGTCCGGCCTACCAGAATAATCTGTAATTTCAGATTATGTTGCAAACAGTGCAGTACTGCCGGAACCGTCACAGGCGGCCCAAAGTCACCGCCCATAGCATCAACAGCAATCGTGGTAATCAACAGATTTCTCGGTACGGTGTTAGGATAGAGTAACCCGCTTGACAGACTAATAATGATGTAAGAGGCTGTCTGAGAACGCAGAGCCTGCCGAGGGAATGCTGTCCGTGGACAGATTCCCCGCCGATTCTCGTTAAATACAACCAGTGTCCGCCTAAAATCATGAAAAAATCTGTCTCAAAGCAGCTTTCCCTCACTACGACCACCATGAAGGGTGGAAGTGGCAGTTTTGCAGGAACAACAAAACGGTTGATTCCTGTTCTCGAGCAGCCTACCAGGCTATTCTTCGTCTTCTACGATATCAGCAATGACTTTCTTGCCACGATAATATCCTTCAGCGGTAACCTGATGTCGGCGATGCAGTTCACCAGAGACGGGGTCAAACGACAGTGTAGCAGCCTCAAGCGCACTATGTGCACGGCGCATGCCACGTCTTGATGGGGTTTTGCGACTTTTCTGAACAGCCATGTGATAACCTTTATAAGTAGTGCTAAAGATAACGTGGGGATCGAAACATGGGGGATCGAAGTCCCTTCGATTCCTGAAACCGGCGAATACTAGCCATCTATCCACGATCTGTCAAAAAAAACTACACCAAGTTAGGATCTGACCCGTAAAAAAATTATGAACTATCCTCCATTCCTGGTTTTGGCATCTTCCTCCCCTTTTCGGCAGCGTTTGCTTAAGCAGCTACGACTCCCATTTGCCAGTTGCAGCCCTGACATCGATGAAACGGCCAAGCCTGGCGAACGAGCCGTTGAATTAGTACAACGCCTGGCCATTGCCAAAGCACGGGCGGTAACCGACCGTTATCCAGAGGCACTGATTATCGGTTCTGACCAGGTTGCTGTTCATGATAACGGCAAGATCGTCGGCAAACCTCATGATTATGCCGATGCCGTAGCGCAACTGCGTGGCGCGTCGGGGAAAAGCACCACACTGTACACCGGACTCTGTCTCTTGAATGCCAAAACCGGATCCTTTCAGGTTGACGTTATTCCTTTTATCGTCCATTTTCGCACGTTGAATGATCAAATCATTGAGCGCTACCTGCAAAAAGAGCAGCCCTACGGTTGCAGTGGCAGTCTCAAGGCAGATGCTTTGGGGATCGCGCTGTTGCAACGTCTTGAAGGAGACGACCCCAATGCCCTGATCGGTCTGCCACTCATTCGCCTGGTGGAGATGCTTGATCAGGCTGGAGTCAGTGTCCCATGATGGCTGAGCAATCCAATCCCATTGCCGTGATAAGATGCTGTAATTCAGTGGGTAGCGGGGCTTGGAAATGCATGGATTTTCCGGTAACCGGGTGACGAATGTGGATGGAAGATGCGTGTAAAAATAATCGATGCAACCCATAACCTTGCATCAGGCAGTTGAAATCGTGATTGCCGTATTTTTCATCCCCCGCTATCGGCGCCCCGCAAACCACAGCATGTACTCGTGCCTGATGGGTGCGCCCTGAAAGTAATTCAATTCTTACCAGACTGCCGATATCCGAACAGGAGATGGGGCTAAATAGTGATTCTGCAATTTTTCCAGCGTCTGAAACAATCACCATACGTTCCCCCGACAACAGTTGATTTTTGCGCAATCTGCAACTAACCCGACGGTCGCCTCCTTGCCAGCACCCCTGCAACAGCGCCAGATAGTGTTTTGTTGCCGAGCGTTTACTTCCGCCCATTTGTTGCTGTAAATTGAGTAAGGCCGCTCTGCTGCGTGCAAGCAGCAGACAACCCGAGGTTTGTCGGTCCAGTCGATGAACTAATTCCAGATACGCCGGGCCAACAAAGGGTGGGGCAAGAAGTGGCGAGTCAGCGGCTTGCAGACGCAATGCCTCAATCACTCCTCCTTGCAGTCCACTGCCTCCATGTACAGCGATCCCGGCTGGCTTATTGATGATCAGGATTGCATCATCATCAAAAATAACTTGGCTTTTCAAGCACTGTGCTAACCGTATTAGCAGCGGATTTGTTGACAAATCAGAGGATTTACTTTGTCGAATTGGTGGTATACGCACCATGTCTCCGATCTGCAAGCGGCTGGATGGCTGTGCCCTGCCCTGGTTAATTCGTACTTCACCTTTGCGAATGATGCGGTAAATACGACTCGATGGCACGCCCTTGAGAAGGGTTTTGAGAAAATTATCGAGACGTTGCCCCGAATGGTTAGTCTCCACTTCAACATAGCGCACTTCTGACATAGTGTTTGTGACCTACAAAAGTCTGATTACAAAGAAATTCTCATTGAATAGAGCTGACAAAATTGTTACAATTTGCCTCGTTTTTTCCCGAGGTGAAGACGGTCGGAGTAATCGACACCAGAACAACCACCCTGGGTATGACAGTATAACGGATGTGAGAAAACAGCAGCATCCGAACAGGTTCGGTCCGAAGCTTGGTAACAGCCTATCTAGCAGGCTTCGGCTATTACAAACAAATACCTGTTATCCGTGCATAGCAGCACATGTGTTCGATGACACATAACCGGGTAACAGGTTTTAATGAATTTCCTGCAATCTATTGGAGATCAATGACGCAATGATCGTGTCACAAATCAATATAAGGCCGCGCTTGAAGTGCGTGCTTGTGCATGCTTGCATCTCTACCGAAGAATACAGGATTCGGAGAACACATAATGAAACGCATGTTATTCAATGCTACACATCAGGAGGAACTGCGTGTAGCGATTGTTGATGGCCAAAAGCTTCTTAATCTCGACCTGGAAACAGCAACCAAGACCCAGCGCAAGAGCAATATTTATAAAGGCGTAATTACCCGGGTAGAACCCAGCCTGGAGGCGGCATTCGTCGATTACGGCGCCCAAAGGCACGGTTTTTTGCCGCTCAAAGAAATTTCCAGACATCTGTTTCAGGACTTCTCGAATGCGACTCCAATGTCTCAGGTCCGTATTCAGCATGTGATCAAGGAAGGCCAGGAACTGATTGTTCAGATTGAAAAAGATGAACGTGGCAATAAAGGTGCTGCACTCACCACGTTTGTTGCACTGGCTGGCCGTTATCTGGTATTGATGCCGGATAATCCCAAGGGAGGCGGTATTTCCCGTCGTATCGAAGGAGCAGAACGCTCTGAACTACGCGAGGCCGTAGCCAACCTGATCATGCCGGAAGAACATTCCCTGATCGTTCGCACTGCCGGTATCGGTCGGACCACCGAAGACCTGCAACTTGATCTCGACTATCTATTGGCTCTTTGGAAGGCAATCGATGATGCGTGCGCGCAGCGACCGGGGCCATTCCTGGTATTTCAGGAAAGCAATCTCGTGGTACGTGCGATCCGGGATTATCTACGTAATGATATTGCCGAAATCATTATCGACAATAAGGAAGTCTATGAGCGTGCGGAGCGCTTCATGAAACAGGTTATGCCTTCACAAAAAGCGCGCCTGAAGCTCTATGATGACCCTGTCCCACTATTTTCACGTTACCAGATTGAACATCAGATCGAGTCGGTATTTTCTCGCGATATCACCCTGCCGGCAGGGGGTGGACTGGTCATCGAACATACCGAAGCGTTGGTGACAATCGACGTCAATTCGGCTAAGTCTACCAAAGGAGCAGATATCGAGGAGACAGCTCTACGAACCAATCTGGAAGCAGTAGATGAGATTGCCCGCCAGCTTCGGATTCGTGATCTAGGCGGACTGATCGTCATCGACCTTATTGATATGTCGCACCAGCGTAATCAAAGGCTGGTAGAAAAACGCCTTGTTGAGGCCATGCGTGCTGATCGGGCGCGGGTACAAATTGGTC
>DRJH01000288.1 GCA_011052285.1 Gammaproteobacteria bacterium | reverse complement strand
CGGCACTTGTGCCATTCACGGTACTTGTGCCATTCACGGTACTTGCGCCATCCATGGCGGTCGTAGCGAGGGAAAGCGGATTTGAGGTCGATTTTTCCATGGTGAGGCGAATACTGGTTGTATTTAACGAGAATCAGGGGAAAATCGGGCCAAAGTCCGCTTATCCGTAGTAGGTTCTCTATTCTCGGACAGGCTCCTAGGTGCTACGTATATGCACCCAGCAGTAGCCGCTGCAAAGGCTGGTGGCTTGACCTGAATCGATTTTAGTTCGATCATGCACCGGACCGACGGTCTGAATCGCTCTTAAAGATAGTTGGCTAAAAGAGGGGTTAGCAGATTATTGAAAAGTCTCAGGTGAGTGTGAGGCAATAATCCGCGGAAAAGCACGGTGTATGGGCGTGTACATGAGTGTTGGGCAGGCTATTAATGCCGCATTGTGCCGCATGAGCATTTTTCAACAGCCTGTTAGAGAAAAGTATCGGGATGAATCATGAGTGACTCATGGGTAATGAATAATTGCATGCACCGGCACGTTCGCCGCTGGCATAGGATATTCGCTGCATTGGCCTTGCTTGCGATATTGTTGGCAGCACTACTTGGTTTGCCGGTGGTATCCTTGACATCAGATGCGCAAAGCGGTTTGGCTACAGGATTACTGGGGCTTTTGTTGGTACTCGTCCTATTGGCTTGGTGGCAATTGATGCTGCCAATCCACAGTTTGCAAGATTGGGCCGCGAAGCTCCGGGCAGGCAATCCTGGTGCCCGGATTTTACAGTCAAGAGCCGCTTTTTGTACCCCCCTGATTCACGATCTGAACTGTCTGGCTGAAGAATACCAGAAGCTCTCCAGTGATTTGCATGGGGAAGTAGCGAGACAACTCAGCCAGCTTAATGAGAAAAATCGTGCTCTGGAGTTGATGTATGATATTGCCGCTAGTCTGCACGTGGCCGAGAATTTAGTAGTTCTGCTACAGAGTTTTTTGAAATCAATTGAGATCCACTTACATGCATCGGCGGCTGCAGTGCGCTTGTTTGATCGTAGTGGTAAGACTTTGCAGTTATCAGCAGCACTAGGGTTTGCTCCTTCAACTGATGTTAACGCAACACTGGCCGTACTCGATACGGGGTATTTACCAGCGCTGAGAAATAATGAAATACAGAATTGTCGTGTTGTTCAGGAGCGTCTATCAGAGGTTGGTATTTATTTGCAAAGTCCCAGTCCTTTGAGTCTGGTCAGTGTGCCAATTTCAATACATTCCAAAGTAGTTGGGGTATTTTCCATGTTTTTGGAAGCCGAACAGGCCGATTTTGTGTTGAATAACTGCGAACTGCTCTACACTGCCGGACGTCACCTGGGTATCGCCGTGAAAAAGGCCAGCCTTGAGGAAGAATCCTTACGTTTGTCACGAATGGAGGAACGAGCCCAACTGGCTAACGAATTGCATGACTCATTGGCCCAGACATTGGCCAGTCTTGGTCTTCAGGTGCGCGTGTTGGATGAGACATTGCAGCAGGGTAATCAGTTGGTGACATGGCAGCAAATGGAGCGGGTAGAAAACAGCCTGGATGAGGCCCATCATGAAATCCGTGAACTAATGGCCTATTTCAGAGCCCCGGCGGATCAGGGGGCAATTGTGGCTGCTGTTGAGCGTTTGGTCGGGAGATTTCGACACGAATCACAAATCAAGATTTATTTTCAGAATCAGTGGCAAAAGGTCGCCTTGCAGGCCAGTCGACAGGTGCAGGTGATCCATATTATCCGGGAATCACTCAATAACATTCGCAAACACAGCCAAGCCGGTTTCGTCAGGGTATGGTTACGCCACGAAGGGGATGATCTCTTGTCGGTTTTGATAGAAGATGATGGTGAGGGCTTTGATCAACCTCGATTGAACGACCATCCTGGCGAACATATTGGACTCTCCATTATGCAGGAACGGGCACAGCGACTAGGTGGTAGTTTGCAGATTGACAGTGATGAAGGAGAGGGTGTTCGGGTATTGCTAACTTTTTCCGCAGGTGTAGTAACTGATGACTGATGTTTGGTTTGCTATTTTGTGGCTATCCTGAGCGCCATGGCTATGCGTATTTTGATTATCGATGATCATGCACTATTTCGGGTAGGCCTTGAGGGTTTGCTGGAACAAAGGGGTATCGAGGTTGTGGCATCAGTGGGTGATGCCTATGAGGGTTTGCGGAAACTGAAGGCCCTGCAGCCGGATATTTTACTACTGGATGTACGGATGCCTGGATTGAATGGTCTGGAAGCCTTGCGTCAGTTGGCAGAAACCAAACTCACTACCCAAGTGGTGATGCTGACCACTAGCGCCGAGAAGGTAGATCTGGCTGAGGCACTACGCAATGGAGCCCGTGGTTATTTACTCAAGGATATGGCGCCGGATGACTTGTTGGTGGCCTTGCGGTCGATTCAGTCCGGAAAAACAGTTATTGCACCGGAGTTGACGACGGTACTGGCGAAGCTGGTGCAGTCGGGAGATGATGTTGAGCTTGAAGTCGAACATTCTCTGTTTAAGAAATTAACACCCAGAGAACAGGAAATCCTCTGTCATTTGACGGAAGGACAGAGCAACAAGGTAATTGCCAGGCATTTGGGTATTTCAGATGGGACCGTCAAGTTACACGTTAAGGCAATCTTGAGGAAATTACGGATACATTCCAGGGTTGAAGCAGCGGTTATGGCTGTAGAGCAGGGTTTTTGTAGCCGTGGATGATGTTTGACAGACTCCTGGTAGAGCCACTATTTCGCGGCATCAAGAACTACGTTAACTTTTTGTGGTTTGCCATCACGATTAATGGAAACGCTGACTTGCTGGCCGGGTTCGAAACGCTCCAGCGCGGTGAGCAGGTCGTCTGGAGTTTTTACCGGATAGTCATTGATGGCGGTAATGATATCACCGAGAATGATGTTGCCGTTGTTGGACTCTGAGGTTGGTCTTAATCCTGCTTGATCGCTACCGCTGCCACGGGCAATGTCCACGATGAGTACACCCGGAAGGTGAAGCCGCTCACTGACACTGGCAGCAGCCACACTGACCCCGAGTCCGGGCCGGATAATCTTGCCATATTTGATCAACTGGGGCACCACGTGGTTGATGATGTCGATCGGGACGGCAAAGCCGATACCTGCACTTTCCCCGGTCTGGCTGTAGATCGCAGTGTTCATGCCGATAATTCGGCCGGCACTGTCCAGCAGCGGGCCTCCGGAATTACCCGGATTAATGGCTGCATCAGTTTGTATCAGCTCCCTGAGGGTACGGTTACTTGCCCTTGGAAGACTGCGATTCAAAGCACTGATCACCCCGGTCGTGAGGGTGAAATCCAGGCCAAACGGATTACCGATGGCATAGACACTCTGACCTACCTTGAGGCCGTGGCTTTGACCGATTGGCAGTGAAGGGAGTTCGCCTTTGGGGGCAGAGATTTTCAGGACGGCAATATCTTTGTCCACCGAAGCACCCACCAGCACAGCACGATAGGTTTTGTTATCGGCTAATGTGACGAGCGCTGCGCTGGCGCCACGAATAACATGGTAATTCGTCACAATATGACCGGCTTGGTCCCAGATCCAGCCAGAACCGGCACCGGCTTCGACCAGTTTTGTGGAACTAAAGAATGCCTGTCGTCTACGAACCAGGGTGCGGATATAGGTGACAGCGCGTCGACTATTTTCAAATAGAGCGATGGTTTCCTGTTCGGGATTGCTGAAGTTGCCTCTCGGCGTCACTTGCTTTGGCGTATCAATGGTTTTGTTGCTGAAATATTCACCACGTAGCAGCCAGCCGGCGGTGAAAATAAGGACAATCCAAAATAGAGTTTTAGTTTTCACAGTTCGTGCTCGCTATGTTGTTGAATGGTAACGATTCAGCATATTTAGATTTTACTTCAGTACCAGGCATGTTCGCGCGGAGAATGTGAGCCTATAGGTCATATGTGAGCATTCGAGTACGAACACACGCCGTAATGGGACAAAAGATGAATACGCTGAATCGTTACGTTGAATCGATGAATAAGGCCAGGTGGCCAAGAGCAAGAACCTGGATTTGAAAACCAGGTTTGACTTCGAATAGTGGCAGCTGGCGATGTGTGCCAATCAATGTAATCGGGTAGTTTAATGGGGTTGTGGACATATCATTGATGGTGAGAATTAACGATGGACTGGCCGCAATAATACTCGATTGTAATTGTCTCGTGGTCAGTGTTTAATAGATGATAGTGCGTGTTTTTTTCCTGTCGGCAATATATAAATGTCAAAGCTAATTCAAAGTCCCCAGTGGCAAGCCCTGCAGTCTCATCAAGCAAAGATGGCTACTTGCTCAATGCAGGCTATGTTCAAGTCAGATCCCCAGAGATTTCGAAGATATTCAATACAAGTAAATGATATCAAATTGGATTATTCCAAAAATATTATCTCTGATGTGACCCTTAAACTGTTATTTGATCTAGCACGATCGCTAGGACTGACTCAGGCGATCGAGTCAATGTATGCGGCAGAGCGGATAAATTTTACCGAACAACGCGCCGCATTACATATTGCATTACGCAATATGAGTGGACGAGACATTGTTTTTGATGGCAATAATATTATGCCCCAGGTTGCTATTGAGTTAAAAAACATGCGTGGATTTGTTGAGGCAGTACGTGATGGCAGATGGCTTGGATACACAGGGGACGCGATCACCGATGTGGTTAATATTGGCATCGGCGGTTCTGATTTGGGGCCAGCGATGGTTACGGATGCGTTGCGTCCTTTCGCGGGCAAGCTACACACTCACTTTGTTTCCAATGTTGATGCCACACACCTGCGTAATACTTTGCAAGGATTAGAGCCCCGTACCACGTTGTTTGTTGTTGTATCCAAGACCTTCAGTACACAGGAGACACTGATAAATGCTTGTTCGGCAAAGGACTGGTTTCTGGAGCAAGGTGCCACACAGGCGGCGATCGCAACACATTTTGTAGCGGTTTCAACACAAACAGAAGCAGTGGCTGCATTCGGTATCAATCCGGTCAACATGTTTCGGTTCTGGGATTGGGTGGGAGGTCGATATTCTCTGTGGAGTACGGTGGGGTTGTCTATTGCGCTATCAATTGGTATGAGTCGATTTGAAGAGTTACTCTTTGGTGCGCACACCATGGACGAACATTTTCGAACCTCGCCATTTGAAAAAAATATGCCGGTCATCCTGGCGATGATAGGGGTTTGGTACAATAATTTTTTCGGTGCCGAAAGTGTTGCCATCCTGCCTTATGATCAGAATATGCACCGTTTTCCTGCTTATCTGCAGCAGGCAGATATGGAGAGCAATGGCAAATCGATCGATCGCCAGGGCCACACGGTGGATTATGCTACGGGTCCCATCATCTGGGGTGAGCCCGGGACCAATGGTCAGCACGCCTTTTATCAATTGCTACATCAGGGCACTCGTATGGTGCCCGTTGATTTTCTGCTGCCGGCCTGTAGTCTCAATCCTTTAGGTTCACATCACGAAATCCTGATCGCCAACTGCCTGGCTCAAGCGGAGGCCCTGATGTGTGGTAAGACGGCCGCTATAGTGACACAGGAGCTATCAGTCAGCCCGCTTTCACCTAAACGCAAGAAGACGCTGCTGCCACACAAAGTTTTTCCTGGCAACCGGCCGAGTAATACAATCGTGTTCAAGGAATTGAATCCTGCAACACTCGGTGCTCTTATTGCGTTATATGAGCACAAAATTTATGTCCAGAGTGTGATCTGGAATATCAATGCTTTTGATCAATGGGGGGTTGAACTCGGCAAGCAGTTAGCGAAACCCATTGCTGCACAATTATTTTCTCAGGTGAAATCACAACACCATGATGCGTCCACTGAAGGGTTGATTGATTATTGTATAAATCTGCGGCGTGATTCTACAACCCAGTAGGCTGTCCGAGAACAGAAAACCTATTGAGAAAAAGACATTCTGGCCGGCAATATTCGCCCCACT
>DRJH01000287.1 GCA_011052285.1 Gammaproteobacteria bacterium | reverse complement strand
CCCTTCACGTTACGCAGGTAGCCATGATAGTCCATGCCATAGCCAAACACGTAGCGGTCTTCAACCTGCAAGCCTACGAAATCCGCCTGTAACCCGTCGGCCTTGCGATCATGCATTTTCTCTATCAGTACCGCGCTATAAACCGCACTGGCACCCTGCTCCCTGCAATAATCAAGAATCGCCGCCAGTGTCACTCCCTCGTCCAGGATATCGTCGACCACCAGCACCGTGCGCCCCTTTAGCGGTTGTGATGGTGGCGTGATCCATTTCAACTCGTTACCACCCACGGTACCCTGATAGCGAGTGGCGTGCAGATAATCAAGTTGAACCGGAAAATCAAGGCGCGTGAATAATTCGCTTGCGGGCACAAGACCACCGGTCATGACGCACAGCAATAACGGATCCTGGTCGCCAAGCGCTTGCCCAATATCGCTGGCAAGACGATCCAGCGCCTGTTCAACTTCTTTCTGTGAAAACAGCTGGTCTGCGTTTTCGAGTACAGCCCGTACCTGGTCAGTGTTGATAGTCATCTGTGCCGATTATAGTTTCAGATGATTGTGGAATCTATCACACACTGACTCGACGCTGTGGTCGGGAGCAAGGTTGAAGACCCAGTCGGCGCGGGCCGGCATTTCCTGCTGGATATGGCGAGTAATGCGCTCGTAATGCTGCATAAAACGCTGCACCTGCTGCTGGTCCATCAGCGCTCTTGCATGGCCATTTTTTGTTGCAGCGAGCTTTTGTTCCTGTGGCTATACCCAAAGCATTCGCTGCACTCGTGTAATTTCCGCAACTATAGATGCGGCCAGGCAAGCATATCACTTGATTGTCCGGTTTCGCTGCGGCTGAGCAAATCGCGCACCCCCGGGGGGGCAATAAACTACCCCGCAGCACCAAGAGTAGGCGCCTTAGGCGAGCTGACGGGGTATCAAGCCGTAGGAGCGGGCTTGCCCCAGGGGGCAGCCTCTCGGCGCAAGCGCCTCACCTTCAGCCCACTCCTACAGATTTCGCCGCAAGCGGCGGGGAATTGAACCCAAAATAGATTAACTGACCTGTGAACTTTTTGAAATACAGCACTGTCACACGAGCGGGACGTACATACCTTCCTGCTACGATAAAACCACTTCAAGGAGATCCAGATCGATGATCCATCCAAAGAAAGCAACGGGTATTGCCCTGGCGGTTGCCGCCGCCGGGATGTTGAGTGCCACCGCACCGGTTTTTGCCGGCAGTGACACCGCTTCCAGCGCCAAAGTACACTGCTTTGGCGTCAATAAGTGTAAAGGTCACAACGACTGCAAAACGGCCAGTAACGCCTGCAAGGGTATGGCATCCTGCAAAGGGAAAGGTTTTGTCGCCATGTCGGCACGGGCTTGCGACGAAATCGGCGGTAAAGCCGGCAAATAACAAGACGTCAGACGGTTAACTGTGGCGAACCCTGATGGTTTGCGCCATTGGGGTTTGCTTGCGTTTTTATGCAGTTTGACGAGGGAGACAGCGATGTGACTCGTCCTTTTCTAGGTTTTGGCCTGGGCCTTCGCACAGATCACTACTCGTATATCCTGGAAAACAGGCCTGCGGTCGACTGGTTTGAGATTCTCTCCGAGAATTATATGGTTCCGGGTGGAAAGCCGCTTGACCACCTGGACAGAATTCGTGCCGACTACGCCATGGTCATGCACGGCGTCTCGCTCTCTATCGGCAGCACAGACGCCCTGAACATGGACTATCTGAAAGATCTGAAGCAACTCATTCAACGCGTTCAGCCTGGCTGGGTGTCGGATCACCTGTGCTGGACCAGTGTCAATGGCACCAACAGCCATGACCTTTTGCCCCTGCCTTACAATGAAGACACGATTGCCCATGTCGTTGATCGCGTAGTACAGGTGCAGGATTATCTGGGTCAACGTATCCTGCTGGAAAATCTCTCCAGCTATGTTACCTACAAGAGTTCGGAAATGAATGAATGGGCCTTTTTTAATGAAATTGCCCGCCGCGCTGATTGCCACATCCTGCTGGACATCAATAATATTTTTGTAAGTGCCCACAATCATCATTTTGATCCGCTTGACTACCTCAACGGCATTGATATTGATCGGGTGATGCAGTTTCACCTGGCAGGCCACAGTTCCAATGGCGAAATGCTTATCGACACCCATGACCACGATGTCTGTGACCCGGTGTGGGCGCTCTACGGCACAGCCCTCAAACGCTTTGGCGCCGTCAGCACCATGATCGAACGGGATGATAATATTCCGGAATTCCCGCAACTACGGCAGGAACTGGCGATTGCAGAGGACATTGCTGCCAAAATACTTCCGGCTGAGGTATTGGCGCCGAAGATGGATTATGACCGCACTGCGTAAACTGCAACATGAATTTCTGGGCTACCTGCTGGACAGCTCGGCGACCGGCATTGTCGGAAATATCGAATCCAGCCCCAGGCGCTCCGCTGAACAGCGCATGACACTCTATGCAGACGCTTACGAGCTGCGCCTGAAAGAAGCCCTCTCAACCGACTACGAACGCCTGCACGGTTATCTGGGGGATGATCTGTTCGAAACACTGATGCAGCAATACATCGAAAACTACCCTTCACACCATCCCAGCCTGAGGTTTTTCGGCCGGCACATGATTGATCTGGTCGAGCGTCTTGAACCTTTCAGCCATCTCCCTGAAGTCGCTGAAATCACCCGCATCGAAACCGCCTTCGGTAACAGCTTTGATGCGGCCGATTGCCAGGGCGTTACCCTCGATCAACTGGCCGGGCTGAATCCTGAAGCCTGGACAACGATGAAACTTTGTTTTCATGAAGCTGTACAGCGACTGCCACAGCGCTACAATAGCTTCAAGATCTGGTGCGCACTCTCCAATGAAGAAATGCCCCCACAAAAAACCGCGCAGGAAACCACTTGGCTAGTCTGGCGTCAAGACCTCGTTAGTCGCTACCGCGCCCTGTCGAATGCTGAGGCCGCCGCCCTTGATGTCGCCTTTTCAGGGGGCACATTTGCGGATCTGTGTGAAGCACTGCTGGATCATTTTAGTGAAGAAGAAACACCGCGACAGGCCGCTGGCTATCTGCAACAGTGGATTAGCACCCAAATGGTGTGCGGACTCAGCACCTGTCAAAAGTTGGGATAAAAATGTTGAAATTCATCGAATGCGTCGCCTTAACCGTCGAGCAACCGTTTCATGTCGATACTGATTTTTCCGGCGCTGTCTGCGCCTGTGGCCAGCAGACGCGCGGCGCCGGCGCGGTCGAAAATAAACACCGCACTGCTGTGCGAGACTTCGTACTGACCGTCGGCGTCCGGCTTGCCGAACCCGTAGCTGACACGGTAGCGTTTGGTCAGCGTGCGCAGCTGCTCTTGTGTACCACTCAGAGCGGTTACCCGTGGACCGAACGCCTGCTCATAAGCCTGCAGGACATCCGTCGTATCGCGTGCCGGATCCACTGACACAAAAAGAATCCGGATCTGATCAGCTTTATCTTCCAGTTTGTGCGTGGCATTGACCAGGTTTGCAAGTGTCGT
>DRJH01000286.1 GCA_011052285.1 Gammaproteobacteria bacterium | reverse complement strand
ACCAATCTCAAGCATAACCCACGTGCTTGAGATTGGGCAGGTCAATACATGATGTCTAGAATAGAAATCGACCGGTTGATTGCTCCTGTAAAATTGCTTTGATTATACATGGCATTGATTTGTGTGCCGGTTCAGAAGGACATGAAGTAACCACCGTTGACCGGGATATTGGCACCGGTGATATAGCTGGCTCCTTCACTGCACAAGAAGCTGATCGTGCTGGCGATATCCTGCGGTTTGCCCATGCGGCCGATCGGAATGGAGGCCGTAATCTGGTTACGGATCACCTCTGGAATGGCCTGGGTCATTGCGGTGTCGATGTATCCGGGGGAAATCGAATTGACCGTCACGCCCTTGGCGGCCAGCTCTTGTGCCAGGGCCATGGTAAAACCATGGATCCCCGCCTTGGCTGCGCAATAGTTGGTCTGGCCAAACATGCCGCGTTGTCCATTGACTGAGGAAATGCTGATAATCCTACCCCAGCCACGATTGGCCATGGTTGCACTGAACTGCCGGGTGACATGGTAGATGCTGCTCAAATTGGTGTTAATTACAGCTTCCCACAGTTCCGGGGGAAGGTTCTTTAAGGTCTTGTCACGGGTGATGCCGGCACAGTTGACCAGTACATCCGGGCTAACGCCTTGCTCACGAAGGTCGGCAGCCATTGTCACACAGGAAGCGTCAGAAGAAACGTCTGCGGCCACAATGTTGACCACCAAGCCCTGTTGTCGTATCTGTTCGCACCATTGTTCAGCCTGTGCGGCTTCCGCCGGCAAATGCAGTGCATAGACCTGCATACCATCTTTGGCCAATTGCTGACAGGTCGCCGATCCGATACCGCCAATACCTCCGGTAACCAGAGCTGTTTTACTCGCCATGTAATTCCCCTTGTAGAAAAATGATGAGGTAAAGGGGATGGTATGTTTATTGGTGCCGCCCAAGCCCCGTATATTTTGTGCATCGCACAAAATATACGGATGAAAAAGAGAAGTCAAGCCGTATTAACAGGACCTGCCCACTCAATCTGATCCATCAATTCAGTGGCTGGGCCTAGGAGCCTGTCCGAGAACAGAGAACCTACTCCGGAAAAGCCCTTTTGGTCCATTTTTCCGCTTATTTTCGTTAAATACGAGTGACTATTCGCCTCAAATGATCAAAAAACTGGCCTCAAAATGGCTTCCCCTCGCAACGGTTCCTATTCTCGGACAGGCTCCTAGTCTTTGTTGTGGTATTTATTGACAGGCTGTAGGCCGCTCAAAAAGCTGCTCTGCATTTCCTGCCAGGCTTCCAGGTTTTTTTGCGCCAATTCCGTCATGGGTAGTAGCGAATTGCCATCAAACATCGACTGCAGTCCCTGTTGGTAGTGTTGCTGCTGGTTGATGAACGCCTCCATGCTGCGGCCTAAAAACTGTGTCAAAGCACCTTGCATGGTGTCACCGTAGAAACGGATCATACGTAGCAGAACCTCAGTGGTAAATATCGGGTTGCCACCTGCTTCCTGTTCATTGATGATCTGCAGCAATATACAGCGGGTGATATCGTCGCCGTTGCTGGCGTCAACCACACGGACCTCTTCGCCGGAAATAATTAAATCCTTGAGGTCATTGAGCGTGATATAGCGGCTCTGGCGGGTATCATAAATACGCCGGTTTGGGTATTTTTTGATAATCCGGGGTTCTGCAGACATTAATCTTGGGTCTCTGTGATCGATTGCGCACAGGCTACCACAATAGTCAGTCGGTTACCTGTTTATCTACGTAGTTATTGGTTATGCTGGTGGTACCCCCCCCCTAAACGGGCTATAGCGGCTCCTGGCTCGCGGGAAGTCATGGGCTCAGGTAGATGCGGCATGGGAATAATCCATCACCTTGTTCTGCGGCGATAAATAACGTATCTTTGTTGTGTTTATCCTACCGTGGAGCCAGGTAATTGTACTTTGGCAGTATTCCCGGTGGGCAAGATTGCGCAGTTAAAGTGAACAATAAACCAAACTAATGATTCAAAGTAAAGTCAAACACCGTGCTCTAAAGTGGTTGGAAACGCTGTTCTTCCCGGCATTTTGGCTGGTTAGTCGACTGCGCTTCCGAGTCAAAGCCGGTCTGCTCCTATTGATTCTTATTATTGCATTTTTCCTGGTGATTGCCAGTCTCTATCAGCGCCTTAATCGGGATATAGAAACCGCACGACAGGAGCTGATCGGCCTTGACTTGTTGCCGCCATTGTATCGTATTGTTGAGAGAATGCAGGAGCACCGTGGTCTTTCTTCAGGCGTCCTCAGTGGCGGCACTGTGCTGGATAAAGTCCGTCAGGTGAAGCAACAGATGGTGACCCGGGCTTTCAAGAGCCTGGGGGACAAGTTGCCCGCAGAGATCATTAGCAGTACAGATTGGCAGGAAATCCGCGAGGGTTGGTTATGGATTGTTGCACATGGCCTGACCTTGGATGTCGCTGACAATTTTTCCCGTCAACAGCAACTCATCGAAAAATTGTTGCGATTCTCTACCGCCTTGGCGGACCGGTTTTCTCTGACCTCCCAGCCGGATATTGGCATTCACTACCTGCTTAAAGCGTTACTGGATCAGTTGCCAGCCAAGCTGGAATCTCTGGCCCGCTTGCGCGGTGTTGTTACCGGAATACTGGCACAGCAGCACGCCAGTGTCGCGCAGGTCGTGCAAGTAAAAATACTGTTATATCAGGCCCGGTCTGCGATGACATCGCTGCGACAGGATCTTGAACACACGGGTCAACTCAACCCTTCTATCCAATACCAACTGACCACAGCTGCACAACGCCTGTCCACACAATATCGGTCGGTGGTCACTCCTCTACGATTAAACCTGCTAGCTGTAAATCTGCCGGTAGCAAATTTGCCTGTAAAAATGTTGTATATATCTGCCGCTGATTTCTTTGCGCGGGCTTCGACTGCTATTTCCACGGGATACAGCATCACCTCACGGGATTTGATCCCGGAAATACGACGGCTGATTCTCCAGCGCCTCAATGAGGCAAAAAATACCCGTATCAGCAGCCTGTTGGTTGCGATTACGGCGTTACTTCTGGTGCTCTATTTTTCGATCGGTATGTATTGGTCTGCCTTGCGCTCAATCCAGTATATCTCCCGTACCGCGGACCAACTTGCCAGAGGAGACCTGGGTCTGCGACTGCAGATGGGGGCCAAGAGTGAACTTGGGGCAGTGGCAGACAGCATCAACGATCTGGTCGATGAGTTGACCCGTCTGGTGCGTCTGGAAAAAGAAAGCAGAGAGCGGGTTCAGGCGATTGTTGATTCCTCTCAGGATGCGCTGGTGGAGCTGGATGCCGAGGGTCGGATCACGGGCTGGAGTTATCAGGCACAAAAGCAACTCGGATGGACCAGGGATCAGGTACTTGGCCAGGATTCCCGGCAGGTGCTAATTCCGGAATCACTGCGTGACCGGCATCTGCTCCGAATCGACGAGTTTATCAGCACCGGTGATGCTGCGCAGTTGAATAAGGGAATTGAAACCAAAATATTGCACCGTGATGGCCATAGTATTGCGGTGGAGGTATCACTGGCGCCGGTGCGAACCGCTCAGGGTTATGAGTTCAACGTTTTTATTCGTGATATCAGTCTACGCAAACAATCACAATTGCGTAAGCAAACGCGCCGCCTGGTGTTGGAGCAACTGGTTAACAGCGAGCCACTCAGCGATATTCTTGCGTCTATCATCAAGGCGGTAGAGCAGGAGAATCCACTGGTTTTATGTAGTATTTTATTACTGGATCGAGATGGCAATAACTTGCTGCTGGGGGCGGCACCGAGTTTGCCGGATTTCTTTAATGCGGCTAATGATGGTTTTGCTGTCGGTGAGGATGTGGGCTGCAGTGATGTGCTCGCCTACCGTGGGCAACGTATTCTTGTCGAAGACCTGCAAAAAAACACCACAGGATCTGCAGCCAGGGAATTGGCGTTTCGGGCACAACTGCATTCCTGTTGGTCAGAACCGGTAATCGGTGCCGATGCCAGGGTGTTGGGTGCTTTTACCTTGTTCCGCCGACAACCAGGGCAACCCGGGACAGCGGATATTGCGTTAATTGAATATGCAGCCCAACTCACTGCACTGGCCATTGAACGGCACCGGGCTAACCAGCGTCTGCAATTGTCTTCACGGATTTTTACCGAGGCCGGAGAGGGCATTACGGTGACGGATGCCAAGGGTACCATACTCGATGTCAATCCGGCTTTCTGCGCCATCACCGGCTACAGCCGCTCCGAGGTTCTTGGTAAGAACCCAAGTATTCTCAAGTCGGGCAAACAGTCCGGTGCGTTCTATGCCAGCATGTGGCAACAGATCCGTGAACAGGGTAGCTGGCAGGGAGAGATCTGGAATCGACGTAAAAACGGTGAGCTCTATGCTGAAATATTGACCATATCCAGCATCATGAACGAAGAGCATGAGATTTCCCATTATGTTGGCTTATTCTCTGATATTACCCTGATCAAGCAACAGCAAAAGACCCTGGAATTTATGGCGCACTACGATGTACTGACGGCGTTGCCGAATCGCAACCTTTTTGCAGATCGTCTCAACCAGGCCATATCCCGGAGCAAGCGCAAACAGACACTGCTGGCGGTGTGCTTCCTCGATCTGGATAATTTTAAGGCCGTCAATGACCAATATGGCCATGCTACCGGTGACCGTCTATTGATTGAGGTAACCAGTCGTATCCGTGCCAATATTCGTGAAGAGGATACGGCCTGTCGTCAAGGGGGTGATGAATTTGTCCTTTTGCTACAGGAGCTAAAAACCATGGATCAGTGTGAGCAGATGCTTGAACGTATCTGTAATGCGGTCGCGCAGCCGTATCCGATTGACGGTTGTCAGCATCGTATCAGCGTTTCCACAGGAGTAACACTTTACCCCATGGATGATGCGGACCCGGATATGTTGGTTCGTCATGCCGATCAGGCGATGTATCAGGCCAAGCAGGCAGGCAAAAATCGCTATCATTTGTTCGATGTTGCTAAAGACCAACAATCAGTCAACCAACATCAACGACTGCGGGAGATGGAAGTGGCCCTGCAAGAAGGCCAGTTTTGCCTGTACTATCAACCCAAAGTAAATATGGCAAGTGGTACCATTGTCGGCGTGGAGGCCTTGATTCGCTGGCAGCATCCGCAACGGGGTTTGCTGGTGCCGGACGCGTTTCTACCTTACGTCGAAGGTACGGCACTGGAAATCAACCTGGGTGACTGGGTTATCGAGCAGGCCTTGCAATACAGCACACAGGCCGCAAAAGAACAATCGGTATCCCGGGTCAGTATTAATATTTCCTCAAAACACCTGCAGTCTCCAGCATTTGTGGACCAGCTGCTGCGATTTCTGGAGTGTTACCCCGAAATGGATCCCGGTTCTTTGCAACTGGAAATTCTCGAAAGCAGTGCCTTGGGTGATTTGCAGGTTATCTCCGATGTTATCAAAAAATGCCAAAAAGCCTGTGGAGTTCAGATTGCCCTGGATGATTTTGGTACCGGCTATTCATCGTTGGCACATATGCGCAATCTATCTGCCGATATTATCAAGATCGATCGCAGTTTCGTTAATGGCCTGCTCGACGATTATGATGATTACGCAATTGTTGAGGGGGTGATTGCCCTGGCAACTTCATTTAACTGCCAGGTGTTAGCAGAAGGTGTGGAGACTGTTGAACAGGGATTAATGTTGCTACTAATGGGCTGCGAGCAGGCACAGGGCTATGTGATCGCACGACCCATGCCGGCTTCAGAACTGACCCACTGGGTGCGACACTATCAAGCAAATCCCGACTGGCGGCAATTGCAGGTCACGGGATTCGGGGAGCAGGAAAATCAGCTGCAGCAGTACAGGTTGTTACTGCAGCACTGGCTGGATTCTTTCGTGGCCAATATCCAGACGCTATCGGAAACAGACAGGCGCTGGCCTGTATTGTCAAACAGCGATAGCCCACAAGCTGCCTGGATTCGACGAACCCGCCGTAAGCAACAATTTTCGATACTGTGGCTGGATCAGCTGGAAGTGATGCAGTTGCAGCTGCTTGACCGGGCACTCAAACTCTATGGACAATGGCAACAAGGTGAAAGTGGTGTCGCGTGCGAGGGTTTGGCTGGCCTGCGTGATATGGCTACGGTGGTTTTTCGACACCTGGAAAGTGCTGCTGGTCACCCTGTTGATGCGGCTGAAGTCTGAGTGATTATCCTCGCTTGCGTTTGACTGGGAAAAGAGGGCAGATTTCTTCGCGGGCAGGGAACTATCCATGCAAAAGCAGTGTCTATATGCCGCGTGTGTACCACAGTACTGATAGAGCCTGTTTTCGGATAGGCTCACGAATTCGACGCTGACTCCGTCCTAGCTGCTTTTGGCAACGTTAAAGTGGGGCGGGTTGGTTGGCGATTGCGGAGCGGTTCAGGCTATTTACGGCTATCCAAACGATGAAAGTATCACAAAATTTACAGTCGCCGGCAATGCCTCGTTCTGCCCCTGCGTACTTTACAATGGCAATCCATGCAGGCAGAATAGGACAGTCGAGTACGTTCCTGTGCTTTCATATCAACTGTCAAGAAATTGCCTATCCGAATAATACAGCCGTGGTGACGAATGCTGAAAGCGTTGATGAGGAGTTAATTCAGCGGGTGCAAAATGGCGACCAAAATGCTTTTGGCTTGCTGGTTCGTAAGTATGAACACAAAGTCGGCTTTGTTATTGCCCGCTACATCTCGGACACGCATGAAGTTGAAGACGTGGCCCAGGAAACCTTTATTAAGGCTTACCGTGCCATACATCGGTTTCGTGGTGACAGTGCCTTTTATACCTGGCTTTATCGAATTGCCGTTAATACTTCAAAGAACTATCTGGTGTCACAAAAGCGCAGACCACCCGACAGTGACCTTGAGGCATCGGAGATAGAGTCTACCGGTATCGGCCGGGTGATGCATGATATTGATACGCCGGAGGCGGGGGCCTTGAGTCGGGAAATCGCCCAAACGGTAACAGATACCCTTCATAGATTGCCCGAAGAGTTGCAACAAGCATTGGAGTTGCGGGAATTGCAGGGTATGAGCTATGAAGACATCGCCGAGCAGATGCGCTGTCCATTGGGTACTGTTAGATCAAGAATTTTCCGCGCCCGAGAGGCTATTGACAAGGAATTACGGCCACTTTTGGCCTAAGGTCTGTCTGCGGACAGTTTCCTGATAAGAAGTGAAGTTTGAGGGTATGGCAATGACAGAAAAGTTATCCGAATTGATCGATGGTGAGCTGCGCGGCGACTTAGCCACCCAGCTCAGTCAGATAGTCGCCGACGGTGCGTTGCGGCAGACCTGGAGTCGGTATCATAGGATTGGGGCCGTCCTGCGTGAAGAGCATTCACCCTTGTCCGCTGATTTTGCTGCACGTTTCGAGGCCCGCCTCAAGGATGAGCCTGTCATTTTATGTCCGCAGCGAGATGGGAATGCTGCCATTGTTGTTGTCAAAGCTTCACCTGACGAGAGTGTCGGGGTGAGATTATGGCAGAATTTGGCGTTAGCGGCATCGCTGGCGGCGATAGCACTACTCTCCTGGCACCAGTTTGGTAATCCCGCTGTCAAGCGTGGAGGTCCAGATTATGTGGCACAGTTGCAACAGAGCAGCCAAAAGGTGCAACAAAGGGCCCGACCAGCCGACGATCTCGATATTTATTTGTTTGAACATGGCCAATACGCCTCTGTGTCCGATCTCAATGGTCTCATGGCTTATACCAAATTTGTCAGCTATGGTAACGGTGACTGAGTGATGCGCTGTGGTTCAGTAGGGTTGTTGCGGTCAATGGTGCGGCGCGCGTGCTTCACCGGTGGGCTTATGTTGGCGGGTTTGCTTGGTGGGTCGCTGTTGCTTTCAGTGCCGGCTTTTGCGCTCACACCCGGCGATTGGTTGATGCGCACTCATGCTGCCAGTAAACAACTCAATTATCGCGGCACCTACGTGTATTCTCATAATGGTCGCGTGGAGTCGATGCGTATTATCCGTAAAATTGAGGATGGTGGAGGGGTGCGTGAACGGCTTTATTCATTGAACGGGGCTAAACGGGAAATTATTCGAGACAACGGCAAGATCTGGTGTTATCTGCCGGACCGTAAGATCGGCGTACATGAGTACCTCCAGGTGTCATCCCGACAGTTCCCGAATATTGTGCCACAGGATATTGCCTCCCTGAAGCGCTACTATCGGTTGCGAGTCGGCAAGCAGGTTTCCAGAATAGCCAATCGTAGCGCCAGTCAGCTGGTGATTCTGCCACGTGACCGATTTCGTTACGGTTTCGATTTATGGGCTGATCAGGATACCGGGCTGTTGTTACGTGCCTCCCTGGTCGATTTTTCAACCCGCTTGCTGGATCAGTACCTATTCGTTTCATTGACCATCGGGGGGGATATCCCCGATCGGGAATTGCAGCCGATGACGGCCAGGAAGGATCTGAAGTGGTACATCGGTACCAGCGAGAATATGAGCCAGTCTGCGGCTGCCTCTGACTGGAAGGTTGGTATGTTGCCACCAGGTTTTACTTTGCGGCAACGGATTCAGCGGATTACTCCACTACGCCAGGCTCGTCTCGAACATTTGATCTACTCGGATGGCTTGTCGGCCACCTCGGTATTCATTGAGGATATATCCCCTGACGACACGCGACCGCTAAGTGGCCCCAAGTCCATGGGAGCGGTTAATGCTTATATCCGCTATGTCGGTAATGCCAGAATCACCGTTATCGGCGAAGTGCCTGAGCGTACCGTGGAAATGATTGCCAAGTCAGTGCGCTTCGGAACTTCCTGAAGTTTGTACCTGTTGGTTGATTGTACTTGCTGGGTGATTGTACTGCTGGGTGATTGTACTGGGGAAATGCCCGTGAACAGGGTAGAATAGGCGTCCGCTTGTTTTTCCTGAGGCTCGGACACAATACGTTCGTGAATTGATCCAGATGTGTTATCGAAACGGGTTGCCCACAGTTTTGGGTGGCCGGGTGCTGCGTGCATCATTATTTCCTGCCTGGGCAAATCGCTTCTTCAAGTCTTGTTGGGGCCAGTTTTGTAGAGGCCAGTTTTGTAGAGGATTGGGCGGTGGTGAAATTCGCCCTCCCAGGTTCCATGGCTCCTGAGCATGAGTGTGGTATCACCATGCTTGCGTATGGGTGGTGAAATGACCAGGTCAACAGCGAAGGGCTCATCTGAGAGCAAAGAGAACCCATGACTTTCGGAAAGGCTCCCGGCACACGCCAGGCAAGAATCCGTAATTTCGCCATTATTGCCCATATTGATCATGGTAAGTCGACGCTGGCAGATCGCTTGATCCAGTTTTGTGGAGGCTTGAGTGGTCGTGAAATGCAGGAACAGGTGCTCGATTCCATGGATCTGGAACGTGAGCGTGGTATCACCATCAAGGCACAGAGTGTGGCGTTAACCTACCAAGCCACAGATGGTGTTGCCTATCAATTGAACCTTATCGACACCCCCGGGCATGTGGATTTCAGTTATGAAGTTTCCCGTTCGCTGACCGCTTGTGAAGGGGCTCTGTTGGTGGTCGATGCTTCGCAGGGTGTGGAAGCACAGACGGTGGCCAATTGCTACACTGCGGTGGAGTACGGGTTGGAGATCGTTCCGGTTCTGAACAAGATTGATCTACCAGCTGCCGATAGCGAGCGTGTGGCCGGTGAGATTGAGGATGTAATTGGGATCGATTGCAGCAATGCCCTGGCTGTGAGCGCCAAAACCGGGGCAGGAATTGCCGAGTTACTCGAGGCGATTGTGCATCGTCTGCCGGCCCCCGGGGGTGATGAAAAAGCCAATCTTAAGGCCCTGATTATGGATTCCTGGTTTGATAATTACCTGGGCACAGTGTCTTTGGTCCGCCTCGTTGATGGCTGCCTACGCAAGAAAGATAAAATCACCTTGATGGCCAGTGGTTCCCACTATCTGGTTGATGGAGTCGGGATCTTTACCCCCAAGCGAACCGCAGTTGAACAGCTGCGATGTGGAGAGGTCGGCTATGTGGTGGCGGGTATCAAGGAGGTCAAGCATGCCCGGGTTGGCGATACAATCACCCTGGCTGCCCAGCCAACGACTACTGCTTTGGTGGGTTTCAGGGATGTCCAGCCAAGGGTATTTTCCGGCTTGTATCCGGTTAATTCGGCAGAATTCGAGAATTTCCGTAATGCGTTGGATAAGCTCAGCCTTAATGATGCCTCATTACATTATGAGCCGGAGTCATCGCAAGCCTTGGGATTTGGATTTCGATGTGGTTTTCTGGGTATGCTGCATATGGAAATCATTCAGGAGAGGCTGGAGCGGGAATATGATCTGGAGTTGATCAGTACGGCACCGACTGTGATCTATGAAGTGGCCATGACCGATGGCAGTACGCTGAGTATCGCCAATCCCTCGCAGTTGCCGGCGATGAATAAAATCACAGAAATTCGTGAACCGATCATTGAAATACACATTCTGGTACCGCAGACTTACCTCGGTGCGGTCATGAGACTTTGTATCGAGCGGCGTGGTAGTCAGAAAAATTTGCAGTATCATGGTCGTCAGGTAATGGCAATTTTTGAAATCCCCTTGAGTGAGGTGGTGCTGGATTTTTTTGATCGTCTAAAATCTGTCAGCCGTGGTTATGCATCCATGGATTATGCATCACTCGGTTATACCGCTGCTGATATGGTACGCCTGGATATATTGGTCAATGGTGAACGGGTGGATTCACTATCCTTACTGGTGCATCGACAACAGGCAACCTACCGGGGTCGTGAATTGATCAAGCGGATGCGCAAGTTGATCCCCCGGCAGATGTTTGATGTCGCCCTGCAGTCGGCGATTGGTTCAAAAATTATTGCCCGGGAGACGGTCAAGGCCTTGCGCAAGAATGTCACGGCCAAGTGTTATGGTGGGGATATTACGCGTAAGCGCAAGTTGTTGGAAAAGCAGAAAGCAGGTAAGAAACGGATGAAGCAAATTGGATCGGTAGAAATTCCCCAGGAAGCCTTCCTGGCGGTGTTGCGTGTTGATGGAGACTAGAGAGTAATGAATTTTTCACAAGTGTTGTTTTATGCCCTGGTGGTCACCGGGGTGGTGGTGTTGTGGGAGCGGTTGTTTGCGGCACCTAAACGGTTGGCCGGGCAGGCCGGGCAGGCCGGTCATCTTACCGAGGATGGTCCTGAAGGGGTCAAGCAATCGGTGGTGGTGGAGTATGCCCGGGCTTTTTTTCCGGTAATTCTCATTGTATTTGTACTGCGTTCTTTTGTGGTAGAACCATTCCGGATTCCCTCCGGATCCATGTTGTCAACCTTGCATATCGGCGACTTTATTCTGGTCAATAAGTTCCAGTACGGGATCCGCCTGCCGATCATCAATCGTAAAATTGTGCCGATCGGTGAGCCCAAACGAGGGGATGTCATGGTCTTTCGTTTCCCTCGTGATCCATCGGTCAATTTTATCAAACGGGTGATCGGATTGCCTGGTGATCGCATTACCTATCGAAAAAAGCAGGTGTATATTAATGGCAAGCTGGCTCCACAACAGCAAGTGGGTAGTTTTTCCTTTGAGTCCGGTGGCATGCGGGAGGTCAAGGGAGCTTCAATCAATGAAACCCTGGGTAAGGTCGTACACAAAATTGTGCTTGATCCCATGCGGCCCTACAATCCTCGTGAACTGGAGTTTACCGTCCCGAAGGGGCAGTATTTTATGATGGGGGATAACCGGGATTATAGTAATGACAGTCGCTACTGGGGCTTCGTACCGGAAGCCAATATTGTTGGCAGAGCCTTCTTTATCTGGTTCAGCTGGAACCATAAAACCAGTTCTCCCGACTGGTCCCGGCTGGGAATGTCGATTGACTGATGGTGTTATTACGAATGCAAAATCCTCACAGGTGGTCAAAAAAAATTATTGGTTGCAGCTGTTGGGGACTGCTGTCATACAGTAATATTTGGCTAATCCGGGCTTATTTGTACATCCGCACAGCGGAGGTCTTACGATGGTAGAACACAGAAAATGGCTATGGGGAAAATCAGCACAGGCCAGAGACCCAGGTCCCTCGTGGTATCGACAAGGCGGTTGGACACTATGGAGTTTGGGGTTGGTACTAGCCCTGATTATTTTTTTCGCCTTGTTGCTGTTCAAACTGATCCCGCCCTATCTGGATGATCAAAAGATCCAGAAAGCACTTAATTCCGTGATACAGGAACAGCACGTTGAGCAGATGAGCCGCAGAGCCATTGTTAGCCGCCTGAGTAATATTCTTTATATTGATTTTGCACTCGACCTGGTGGATATCAAAAAGGACCTGAAAATCACCAAGAACAACAATATTCTGAAACTCGCCATCGACTATGAGGTGGTGATACCGATGGCCTACAATATCAGTGCCCTGCTGACTTTTTCGGATCGGGCCGAGATGCCGATGAAGGTCCCGTGAGGGTAGGAACAAGCGCAGGTCTGTCGGATGCTGCGTGTAGCGAACTCTCGCATCAACTTGAATATCGGTTCAGCAACGAGCAGTTGTTGGCGCAGGCCTTGACACATCGCAGCAAGCATCATGAAAACTATGAGCGGCTGGAATTTCTCGGCGACAGTGTTTTGGGAATAATCGTCAGTGAAGCATTGTATCAACGTTTTCCGCAAGTCGCCGAAGGCAAATTGAGCCGGATGCGCGCCAGCCTGGTTTGTGGTCGTAGCTTGTCTGAAATTTCCCGCAGCCTGGGCCTGGGCCATTACGTATTGCTCGGAGCTGGTGAGTTGAAAAGTGGTGGTTTTGACCGTAATTCAATCCTCGCCGACCTCTTGGAGGCGGTCATCGGGGCCATGTATCTGGACGGTGGCTGGGATCAGGTACGAAGTTTTGTTTTGCGGATTTTGCAGCAAAAAATATTGAACATTCACTCGGATACCGATTTACGTGATGCCAAAACACGGCTTCAGGAATGGCTGCAACAGCAAAACCTGGCTCTTCCGGTCTATCGGGTGATCACCACCTCGGGGCAGGATCACTGCAAGGAATTTGTGGTTGTCTGCAGTATTGATAAGGCACATGATTTCACCGGTCGCGGGCGTAGTCGCCGGTATGCCGAACAACATGCCGCAACGTTGGCATTGCAATTCTGCATACCCGAACCTGCCATTCCAATGAGTCGATGACCAATGGGTCATTGAGAATCCTTTTTCTGTGAGCGTGTTGATGGAAAGCAGCGACTATCGCTTCGGCTTTGTTGCCGTTGTCGGGCGGCCCAATGTTGGCAAGTCGACACTGGTGAATGCCTTGCTTGGCACCAAGGTCAGTATTGTTTCGCATCGTGCCCAGACCACCCGACACCGCATTCTCGGGGTTCATACCAATGATCATTGCCAGATTGTTTTTGTCGATACCCCAGGTCTGCATGGTGAACGAAAGAAATACCTGAATCGGGTCATTAACCGTACCGCCATGAGTAGCCTCGAAGGCGTAGATCTGGTGTTATTTGTAGTGGTAGCCGGGCGTTGGACTGCAGCCGATGCAGCGGCTCTGCAAGTGGTTCAGGCACAAGCGGCAAAGGTATTTTTGGTCATCAATAAAATCGATCGTATCACGGATCGAAAGCGGCTCTTGCCGATTATTCAGGACCTTGGCAGCAAGTCGGTATTTGCAGAGATTATCCCGCTGTCGGCTTTGCGGCATACCAACCTGGGGGAGCTGCTGGATACAATTACCGCATATATGCCACAGGGGTCACAGGGATTTCCAGCAGATCAGATCACCGACAAGGGTCCCCGTTTCATGGCTGCAGAGTTGATTCGGGAGCAGCTATTCTCCGGTCTCGGTGATGAACTGCCGTATGCCACGGCGGTAGAGATCGAGTCACTGGAGACAACCCCGGAGCTGGTGCGTATTCATGCAGTCATCTGGGTCGAACGCAGTGGCCAGCGACCGATTGTGATCGGTCAGCAGGGGCGTCAGATCAAGCGTCTGGGTCAACGTGCCCGTCGGGCATTGGAAAGCTATTTTCAATGTCAGGTATTTGTTAAGCTTTGGGTCAAGGTTCGTAGTGGCTGGGCGGATGATATCAACAGTTTGCGGGTGTTGGGCTATACTGAGGAATAACAGTGGCAACACGACGTTTCAGTGACCAGCCAGGCTTCGTGCTGCATACCCGGGCCTGGTCGGAAACCAGTTTATTGGTCGATATTTTCAGTCGCAACCAGGGGCGGTTGCGATTGCTGGCAAAGGGTGCGCGGCGTCCGAAATCCGGTCAACGTGGGCTATTGTTGCCTTTCCAGCCTCTGCTGTTCGGCTGGAGTGGACGTGGTGAAATGCCGGTATTGACGGCTGTGGAATCAGATCTCGCTAATCGACACACACCACTTTGTGGTGAGGCCAGGTTGTGTGGCTATTATCTCAATGAGTTGTTGCTGCGACTTTTGGTCCGGCATGATGCCCATGAGGGCTTGTTTGTTGAATATGCCAATACCTTGCGGTCGCTGGTTGTGCCGAAATGGTCTGAAGATATTCTGAGGATATTTGAGAAACGATTGCTGGAGCAAGTGGGTTATGGTATGTGTCTGCATGCTGAAATGGCATCCAACAGGCCGGTTGAGTCACACCTGCGCTATTGTTATATTATCGGTACTGGTCCGCAATTACTGGTTAATTCGCAGCATCAGCAGGCCAATAGTATCTCTGGCGCTACGTTATTGGCGCTGGCCGCAGAACACTGGTGTGATGCACCGCAAAGGCGGGAAAGCAAACAGTTACTGCGCCGGGTGTTGCAGTATTATCTCGATGGCAAGCCACTGCGAAGCCGTAAGGTAGTTCAGGCTGTGTATGCCCATCGGGGTCGGGAAGCGGTTTGTGAACAGCCCTTTGAAGAAGGCTGATACCAGAAGAAGGCTGATATTTTCGAATGAGACGGAGCAACAGGCTATGAGTCATCTTGGGGTCAATATCGATCACATCGCAACGCTGCGACAGGCCCGGGGCAGTCGCTATCCGGATCCGGTACAGGCAGCATTCGTCGCAGAACAGGCCGGCGCAAACAGTATCACCATTCACTTGCGTGAGGATCGACGGCATATCCAGGATCGGGATGTAAAGTTGTTGCATGAAACCTTGCAAACCAAGATGAATTTAGAAATGGCGATCACGGCCCAAATGCTGGACGTGTGTGCACGGGTTGGCCCGGATGATTGCTGTCTGGTCCCGGAAAACCGCCAGGAGTTGACTACTGAAGGAGGTTTGGATGTGGTTGCACAAGTTGATCAGGTCAGCAAAGCTGTCGTCATGCTGTCTGCGGCCAGGGTCAGGGTATCACTATTTATCGATCCTGAGGAACAGCAGATCCTGGCCGCACAGCAAGTTGGTGCAGCCGTGGTCGAGTTGCATACCGGTCGTTATGCCGATGCCCCGGATGCCACACTGCGGCAGCTGGAGCTGACGCGCTTGATCGAGGCTGCCCGTTTTGCTGCATCATTGGGGTTGCAGGTCAACGCCGGTCATGGCCTGCATTATCACAATGTCACTGCAATCGCCGCTATTGCCGAAGTTAATGAGCTGAATATTGGTCACGCGATTATTGCCAGGGCCTTGTTTGTCGGTCTCGATTGTGCAGTACGGGAGATGAAAGCACTTCTGGAATTGCGGTAGGATTATTTCTTGCCGCGTGGTGCGAAGCCCTCGGGTAGTTGGCCCAGGTCCCCCTCCCCAAACAAAAAGCCGAGCAGGTGCTGCTCAATCACATCAAGGGTTGCCGGGTCCGCCGTACTCAAGCGGTTTTCATTCATGATTGTGACCAGGCGTTGCTGCCACAGACTCCAGGCTTCGTTTGAAATATTCTCATAAATTCGTTGCCCGAGGTCACCTGGATAGGGCACATAGGTGAGCCCTTCGGCCTGTTTGTTTAAATGCTGACAAAAAACCGTCCGATTCATGGTGAATCCTCATTGACAAATGGTGGAGAAGAAGCTGGAAGAAAAACTTGACTATTGCACGGTGTGTATTATAAATACACACCTCTGAAATGTCAGCCAGGAATTGATCCGGTCGGTTGTTTTTGCCAACACCTGAAGTGGAGTGGATCTTCAGAAGAGGTTGGTCAGAATGAGGAGAACGTCATCAGGTCAAGTACTGACCATGTAAGCAAAAATAACTGCGTTGCTGCAGTCACCTACGGAGAAAGTTCATGTCACAGCATACCTACCCTGCTGCTATTACCGATGAGTTCATGCTGGTTACTGCGTCTGCGGGTGAGAAAATCGCCCAGTTATTGCGCTCTGCGGATAGTGAAATCAATAGTGTGAGAATTTTTGTTTCCGGTGGCGGTTGTAACGGCATGAATTATGGCATGACCTTTACCGAGGGAACACAGTATCGTGACAGTGTGCTGCGTAGTGAAGACTACCAGATTGTGGTCGATCCAGTGGCGCTGGGCTACCTGAAGGGTTGTGAGATCGATTATGTTGAAGATGGGGTTAATACCAGCTTCGTTTTCAATAACGTGTTTCAGTCCGTTGGTGGCACTGGCGGCTGCTCCGGTTGTGGCGGTGGTGCTTGCGGTATGTGAAGCGGGTGAATGGGTAACCGCTACGGATCAACGGCCGATTCAGCCGTGTTGCGGGGTGCGATTCTGTTACTTGCGCCGCATGCCAGTTATCGACTGGCACCTTTCGTCCGGGCGGCCAGGGCATTGCAGCTACGGCCCATCGTCGTGGTGCCGGTCCATGGCGTGGTCGATAGCACGGTACTGGTCGGTCAGCAGGGCCTTCTTCTTGACACCAGTCATCCGTCTGCAGTCTTAGAGGCTATTCGGAAATTGCGTCGTCAGTACCCGATTCTTGGGGTGCTGGGATTGGATGATGCGGTATTGCCGCTGGCGGTACAGGTTGCCCAATGGTTGGAGTTGCCACATAACACGTTGTCCGCTGTGGCCACGGCTTCGCGCAAGGACTTGGCACGGCGTTGCCAGCGTGAACGTGGTGTCCGTACTCCGACCTTTGTCGACGTGGATCTTGATGCGGCTGACGCACTCGTTTCCACATGGAAAGTCTATCCCTGCGTGGTTAAGCCAGTCAATATGGCGGCCAGCCAAGGGGTTATTCGGGCCAATTGCGCAATCGATTTGCAGGCTGCCATAGACCGGATTCGGGCGATTTACCGGTCTTCTGAAAAACGCCCGCAACGGCTGATCATTGAGCAATATCTCGAGGGTGATGAAATTGCCGTTGAGGCTGTGCTACAACAGGGTAGTTTGCAGATATTGACCATTTTTGACAAACCGGATCCGTTGCAAGGCCCGTATTTTGAAGAAAGCATCTATGTCACGCCAAGTGTTATACCAACCGCACAGCTCAAGCAGGTTGAACATCTACTCAGTGCCTGCTGTTCTGCGTATGGATTGTACACCGGGCCGGTACATGCTGAGTGCCGGATCAACGCACAGGGTGCATGGTTGCTTGAATTGGCACCGCGAACCATTGGCGGGCTTTGCAGTCGGTTATTTTCACACGGTACCGGTCAGAATCTCGAGCAACTGGTGCTGGCGCTGGCAATCGGTGATGAGATCACCTGGCAACGACCCGTCAGAGCCAGTGGCGTGATGATGATTCCAGTGCGGTCGGGAGGAATCCTGCGGCGGGTGGAGGGGTTATCAGCAGCTTGCAAGGTGCCGGGGATTGAGGAAATTCTGATTGATGTCAGGGAAGGGTACGAACTTGTGCCCTGGCCGGAAGGCAATACCTACCCAGGCTTCATCTTCGCCAGCGCCGAGCAGCCATCCAAGGTGGTCAAGGCGCTGCGACAGGCCCATGCCCTATTACAATTTGTTACTTCGCCGTTATTGGTCAGCGGCCGGGTTGCCTGAAGGTTGAGGTGTTTTTGGCTTAAAAGCCGATTTTGGCGCCGATCGTAATCAAGCTGATATCATTGCTCCCGGTAGCACCGGAATACTCTGCCTCAAACGTCACATTTTTCCAGGGGCGCAGACCCAGGCCGGCACCGAAGCCGAGGCTGGTATCGTCTTCCTTGAGATTGAAAGTCGCTCCCCGCGAATGGATGCTGGACTGGATGCCGCCGAGTTTGCCTTTAAAATAGACTGTGCCTGGTGTCTTGTAGGTAAAAAATAAACTCTGGGTTTCCACACTCCAGTT
>DRJH01000285.1 GCA_011052285.1 Gammaproteobacteria bacterium | reverse complement strand
TGACAATGATTACTACCGCTACGCCGTTATACCTGGTGGCATGTATCGTGGCAGCCCCAATGACACCAAAACCTTCGGCGTTGGTGCAACCTTTGTAACTTCGGCCAAGGTACCCGAAGATGTGATCTACAATGTCGTCAAAGCTGTGTTTGAAAACTTTGATACCTTCAAGAAACTGCACCCCGCATTCGCCCATCTGTCCAAAAAACGGATGATTAAAGACGGTTTGTCCGCTCCCTTGCATCGCGGCGCCATCAAGTACTATAAGGAAGCAGGCTTGATGTAAATGGGACTCTACGAGGCATGGCTTCGGCCATGCCTTTTTTTTGCCCCTGTTTCTTCGATCCCCCCTATTTCTTCGAACCCGTAGAGGAACATCCATACATATCGTAGCAGGAGGAAGTGCATTGCAAACATCGACTACTGAGCAGGAAAAGCCGGGCGAAGCACTGAGTCAGGAAGAAATCATTGCCCAAAAAGAATCAGGTGCCAGAGCACCTGTCGGTAGTGCTCCCAAGGCTATGCTCTTTTTCGTACCCCTGTTGTGGTCGGTCTTTCAGCTCTGGTATGCCTCACCCCTGCCCTTTATCTTTCATTTCGCCATTCTCAACGACACCGAGGCCAGGGCGGTGCATCTGGCTTTCGCAATCTTTCTAGCCTATACCGCCTACCCGAGTTTTAAGTCCTCTCCCCGTGACTATATCCCTCTGCAGGACTGGCTGGTGGGTATTGTGGGTGCTCTGTGCTCACTCTATCTGTATATTTTCTATTCCGAACTGGCTGACCGACCCGGCATTCCTATCGCCCTGGATCTTTGGGTTGCTGTGATCGGTATTGCTATCCTCCTCGAAGCGACCCGCCGCGCGCTGGGTCCACCACTGATGGTGGTTGCCGGAATATTCATGTTGTATGCATTTGCCGGACCCTACATGCCGGACGTGATTGCCCACAAAGGGGCCAGCCTGGCTAAAGGCATGGATCACTACTGGCTTTCCACCGAAGGGGTCTTCGGTGTCGCGCTTGGGGTCTCCACCGGCATGGTATTCATGTTTGTATTGTTCGGCTCACTGCTGGAGAAGGCCGGTGCTGGCAACTATTTTATTCGTGTTGCATTCGCTGCCATGGGCCACATGCGCGGTGGACCGGCCAAAGCTGCCGTGGTTTCCTCGGCTATGACCGGAATGATTTCCGGTTCGTCCATCGCCAATGTTGTAACCACCGGCACCTTCACCATCCCGCTGATGCGACGGGTCGGGTTTTCTGCGGAAAAAGCCGGTGCTGTAGAAGTCGCTTCTTCGGTTAATGGCCAAATTACCCCGCCGATTATGGGTGCGGCCGCCTTTTTAATGGTCGAATACGTCGGCGTCTCCTATGTCGAAGTCATAAAGGCAGCATTTTTACCCGCACTGATTGCCTATATTTCACTGGTTTACATCGTCCATCTGGAAGCCTGTAAACTCAATTTACAGGGTCTGCCGAGAAATCGCCCTCGCTCACTGCGCCGTACCCTGACCACATTTGTGCTTACCATCTTGACCGTGGTTGTTCTGTCCGGCGTGGTCTACTACGGCCTGGGTTGGATCAAAACAGTAAGCGGCGAGGCATCGCCCTGGATTGCCTCGGTACTTGTGGTGATGGTCTATATTGCTCTGGTTCGCTATGCCTGCGGTGTCCCCGAGCTCGAGGTCAGTCATGAAATCACTAAATTACCGGACCTGGGTCAAACCGCCAGAGCAGGCTATTATTTTCTGCTCCCCGTGGTGGTATTGGTCTGGTCACTGACAGTGGAGCGATTCTCTCCCGGGCTGTCGGCATTCTGGGCCACGGTCTTCATGCTCTTCATCCTCTTGACCCAACGTCAACTCAAGGGGTATTTTCGCCGTCATAAAGGGGATGAATATTCCTTCCGTATGGGTGTTATCGACCTGCTACAGGGTTTGTCGGAAGGTGGAAGGAATATGATTGGCATCGGTGTGGCCACAGCGGCCGCCGGTCTGGTTGTCGGCACGGTAACCCTAACCGGTATTGGCCTGGTAATGACCGAATTTGTTGAATACATCTCCGGAGGCAGCCTGCCACTAATCCTGCTCTTCACCGCAGTCATCAGCCTTCTGTTGGGTATGGGGCTACCGACCACGGCCAACTATATTGTGGTGTCAACCCTGATGGCCCCGGTTATTGTCAACCTCGGTGCCGAAACCGGACTGATCGTACCGCTGATTGCAGTACATTTATTTGTGTTCTATTTTGGCATTCTCGCCGACGACACGCCACCTGTTGGACTCGCCGCTTTTGCCGCTGCCGCCATATCCGGAGGCGATCCGATTCGTACCGGCCTGCAAGGCTTCGCTTACGATATCCGTACCGCTATTTTACCATTTATGTTCATCTTTAATACCGAGTTACTGATGATTGGTGTCAAGGGCTGGTTTCATCTGCTGGTGGTAATCATCTCGTCCATTATCGCGATGTTGACCTTTGCGGCCGCAACCCAGCATTATTTTATTACCAAAAATCGCATTTGGGAAACTGCTGCATTGCTGCTGGTGACCTTCAGTCTGTTTCGACCGGGATTCTGGTGGGACCAGATCTATCCACCACTGGAAATACATCCCGCCACTGAGCTGGTACAACTCGCCGGCAAAGCTCCCGAGAATGGGCAACTACGGGTCAAAATCAGTGGCGAAAAAGACAGTGGCAAACACTTTAATCGTATCGTTATGCTACCCATGGGTAAACGCGGTGATGGTGTCGAACGGTTGCGACAGATCGGACTGGAACTGCGTCAGGAGGCCAAGGATATTATTATTGATAACGTGGTCTTTGGCAGCACGGCAGAAAAAGTCGGCCTGGATTTCGACCAACGGATAGAGAATATTCAACTGCAGGCCGATCGCCCTCCCAAACAACTGGTATTCATTCCCTCGTTATTGCTGATTTTGCTGATCTGGCGCTTACAAAAGGGTCGTCAAAAACAACAGCCTGAGACCGCCTGATTACATCCTGGATTCGGAGACCAAAGCTTTATGTTCAAGAATATTCTATTTCCGATCGATCTGCATTATGCGGATACTGCTATGCAGGTCAGTAACAATGTCCGTGTACTGACAAGTGGTTTTGATGCTGATCTGCACGTGATGACCGTACTGCCAGGTTTCGGTATGCCCATTGTCGCCGGGTATTTTCCAAAGAATGCAATGCAACTGGCAAAACAGGAAATTTCACGAAAACTTCAGGAGTTTGTCAGCGAACAATTCACTGAAAACACTGCGTACAGTATCGCGGTAGGTAAAAACTGGGAAATGATTATCGAAACCGCAAGCCGCCTGGATATCGACCTGATCATCATGGCACACCGCAAGAAAGCCCGGGCTGGAGAGATATTTCTTGGTTCCTGTGCCGAAAAAGTCTCGGAACGAGCCGCCTGCTCGGTCTTGATTATTCGCTAGGAGCCCCCACACCGCCGGTGGCGCTGCGCTGTCGCGCAGCAAACAAGGATGGCATACTTGATAATGTTATTACAGCTATCGCCTGGTCGATACCTATCGTATCGCTGATCGGGTCCGTCAGCGGACCTTGCTCAACCTGGGCAGTACCTTTGATTGTCCTCGCTCACAATGGTCCGAGCTCACCAGCCGGATCGAAGAGATCATCCAGGGACAGACGGCACTTTTTGAACCATCACCAGATCTTGAATTTCTGGCCCAGACATTGACGGCCTCGCTGCTGCACAAGTATGCACAGACCGACTTTCTGGACCAACCCACCGCCACCCTATATGATCTGACCAACGCCTTTTTTGAAGGTACCGGTAAGTTTAATGCCATGCCGCCTATGGTCACTCCAAGGAACGGCGCAGCAGCATGCTGGGCTTCCGCCACACTCAAATCAATACATTCTCCATCAGCTGGAATCGTCGGCCAATAAAATGTCGCTATACTCACACTGTTTTCATCCTCTTCGGCCGCTTTCTCACAGATAAACATCATAACGTAATAACTTGCTACGATAGCTTATGTCCGGGTTAACATCCCCGAGTGACGGTGCATAATGTGGCCTTTTAACAACCACTCGTTGCCTCGCCACGCCACGGGCCACATACAACAACTGCACAGCATCCTGATCGTCACCAACCAACTCCCGCAACAGAACCAACTCTCGACGCGGCAATGCGCTAGAGCGCCCGGTTATTGGGTACATGGTGTCAAGATAGACCACATCCACCTGACCACATCTCGCCTCCAATTCTGGCAGCAGCGCAATCGCATTGCCACGGAACAAACGCACAGCACGTTGCTGCACAGGACCGAGTCGACCCATTCCATCTTCCAACAGCGCCAGCATCACCGGGTGTCGTTCCAATAGCCACACCTTGTAACCGTGATGCAGCAATCCTGCCGTGTCAACTCCCCAACCGGCAGTGGCATCCACCACCGCACGACACTTCCTACCCAAGGCACGAAGCAATAGATCCTTTTTCCCGGGTAAGTTTTTGGCATTAACCCCCAGTTCTACCCACAAAGGTCGTACAAAACGACTGCGCCGATCCATAAGCACCAGCCGTCGATCCTGATAGGTGAGTACCACTCTACCTGCCGATTCAGTCGTAACAGGCAACTTCCAGCACCTGGCGAGTTCACAGATCGCATCACTACCGTCATCCAGACAATACACTTGCAAAGGATCCCTTTCAGATCGGGTCGCGCGGGATGACTGAATCATTTATTCTGCGAATAGTTCATCTTCAGGGTATTATACTGCCACACCAGGAGGCTGTCCGAGAACAGGAATCAAAGCGATGGCAAGCTGCTTTGAGGCGGATTTTTCTGCCTGAGTTGAGATGAATACTCATTGGGATAGGTAACGGCACAAGGGGAAATCTAGCCAAAGACAGTTTTTCCGTAGTAGGTTTTCTGTTCTCGGACAACCTC
This sequence comes from Gammaproteobacteria bacterium, assembly GCA_011052285.1. Classification (GTDB taxonomy): domain Bacteria; phylum Pseudomonadota; class Gammaproteobacteria; order Arenicellales; family DRJH01; genus DRJH01. The sequence continues at coordinate 6,888 of DRJH01000285.1, read as the reverse complement.
CTCGAATTATGTTTCTACAGATTAAGGGGACAACCATGGCTTTTTTGCAAGGCAAACGTGCATTAATTATCGGAGTTGCCAGTGAGCGATCCATTGCCTGGGGAATTGCCCAGGCAATGCACCGTGAAGGGGCCGAACTGGCCTTTACCTATCAGAACGACAAACTCAAACCCCGGGTAGAAAAATACGCAGCCAAGCTCGGTTCCAGCATCACCCTGCCCTGTGATGTCAGCACAGATCAACAAATTACCACGTTGTTCGAAGGCCTGGCACAACACTGGAGCAGCTTTGATATTCTGGTTCATGCAGTTGCCTACGCACCGCGTGATCAACTCGATGGCAGCTATCTTGATGCCGTCACCCGGGAAGGCTTTCTCATCGCCCATGAAATCAGCTCTTACAGTTTTGCCGCCCTGGCCAAGGCGGCACAGCCTTTCATGCAGGGCCGACAAGCCGCCTTGCTGACCCTCTCCTATATCGGTGCGGTTCGCTCCATGCCTGGATATAACGTCATGGGTCTGGCTAAAGCGAGTCTTGAGGCCAATGTTCGCTATTTGGCTCAATCACTGGGTCCGCAAGGAATTCGCGTCAACGCCGTTTCTGCCGGCCCCATCAAGACACTGGCCGCTGCCGGCATCGGTGGCTTTCGAAAAATGATGGCTTATTACGAAAAAGCCGTACCACTGGGCCGGGGAGTCACCACGTTGGAAGTCGGCAACACGGCCGCTTTCCTCTGCTCTGATCTGGCATCCGGAATCACAGGAGAGATCACTTATGTCGATGCCGGCTTCAACACCGTAGGCCTGAGTGACCGCTTGCTGGTTGATGACTAGAAAATGATTAGCCCTGTTTTTACAACTGTTCTTCGAAAATCTTGATTTTAGCTCGACCACGCAGCGCCTTGAGGTAGGCGTCAAAATCACCCGAAGCTGTTCTTTGCTGCAACTGACGACGATATTGATCACGCATTTTCGCATCAGCCTGGCTGGCGTTGCCCGCAGTCACTTTCGTCAAGTGGAGCAGGTACAGACCGCCATCGGGTGCTGGCAGAGAAGCATAGCTGGCGGACTTATCGGTTGGAGCTGGCATAGAGAATAGTTTATCAACGAGCCCTTTTTGAGCCGGCTTGGCAAGGTGCCGCTGTATCGGAAGGGTTACTGCACTAAGCTTGAGTGTACCCTGTAAGGTTTTCCAGTTGCTGATTCCAGCCTGTAATTTTTTCAGGGCTTCTTTTCCAGCAGTCGTTGCCAACTGGCGCGCTTTCTCCTCAGTCAGGCGTTTTACTACCTGATCTTTGACTTTATCCAGTGGCAGTAGTGCAGCAGCTTCAAAATCCAGCTTTCTCAGCGCAACCAGATGGTCTGTACCGATTTCCAGTGCCGCAGAATTCAAGCCATCCCGTTGCACATCGGCACTGAATGCGGCTTCCAAAAACCCCGGATTCGCCGTCAGAGCGTTCTTTACGGTACTGCCACTACGACTGAACCAATCAGTTTGTCTGACTTTCAACTCCAGCGCATCTGCTGCGGGCTGTAGGCTGTCTGACTGTTCATAAACCAGGTTACGAAAAGTCTCGGCCTTATCCAAAAACTGGCTTTCCGCCCGCTGCTTACTGATGACCTTCGCTATCTCATCTTTGACTGCTGAGAAAAGCTTGATTTGATCGGGCACCAGCGCTGTCAACTTGATGATATGGTAACCAAACTGTGTTTTCACCGGAGCACTGATTTGGTTCAGTGTCATGGTTTTCACCACATCTTCGAACGGCTTGACCATGACACCCGGAGTCATTTCTCCCAAGTCACCGCCTAGTTTGGCAGAGCCTTTATCGTCGGATTCTTTTTTGGCCAGAGCAGCAAAATCAGCTCCAGAATGCAGCCTTGATTCAATATCCTGGGCTTTTTTCAAGGCTTTTTGCCACGCAGCCTTGTCCTTCTTACCCTTAACTGCTGCCAGAATATGACTGGCGCTACGTTTTCCCTTGCTCGTGTATTGGGCAATATTGGCCTCATAATAATCCCTTAGATCCGCCTCACTGGGAGCCTCTCTGGCAGCCAGTTTGTCGATACTGAGTTCGAGATACTCAACACGCAGACGAGCCGGACGTTGAAAGGATTGTTTGTTTTGCTCGTAGTAGGACTGTATTTCCTTGTCATTTACATTGGTTCTGGCCGAATAGGCGGCAGGGCTAAGTGATATATAGTCACCCAAGCGTTTTTCCAACGCCAGAGACAAGACAGCATCGAGCGTTTGGTCTGGCACAAAAGCACTGAGCGTATAACCCATTCGTATCTGCTGCACTTCAGCGTCACGCCGCAAACTTTGTTCATAACCAATATCCGTCAATCCGGCCTGATTGACGGCACCTTGATACATGGACTGACTAAATTTTCCATTAATCTGAAATCGCTTATTCTGTTGCAGCAAAGCTGCCAGTTGCTGATCACTGATGCGATAGTTTTTATCAGCGACATCCTGACTCAACAACTGTCGAACAATCAAAGTATCAAGAACACTTTTCTTAAAATTTTTAGCCTCAAAGAATTTCTGGTCAAGCTGACCTCTAAACTGTTGCAACAAGTCGCGACGACGGGAGGACAAAACTCGCTGGTATTCCTGCTGGTCGATATTGGTACCGTTGACAACCGCGACGTTGATATGATCCGAGCCACTGAAGTAGGAATTAATTCCCCAAAGAGCAAATGGAATAGAGATTAAAATAATAATTGCCCAGGCAACAATACCTGATGCTTTTTCACGAATTGTTGTCAACATGGCGGTTACTCAAAGCTTCGAAAATACAGATCCGCTGAGGACAAACACGGCGGCGCTGCCAGGAATCTGGCTGGAGAAGACAGACCCCTGCATGAATAATGGCGGAGCGGACGGGATTCGAACCCGCGACCCTCGGCGTGACAGGCCGATATTCTAACCAGCTGAACTACCGCTCCTGGACGTACTAACAATCATCAATTTCCGGAACTTGGTGGGTGCTGCAGGGATCGAACCTGCGACCTTCGCCTTGTAAGGGCGACGCTCTCCCAGCTGAGCTAAGCACCCCCTCGGGCTCAGGAGGGGCGCTAGTTTACGGTATCCTTGAGGCTTTTACCAGCCTTGAATTTAGGCACTTTACAAGCCGCAATTTCGATGTTTTCACCGGTTTTCGGATTGCGGCCGATACGGGCCTGACGGTCACTAACACTAAAGGTTCCAAAACCAACCACACTGACCGAATCACCACTGCTCATGGCTTCAGCAATGCTTGTAAATACGGCTTCTACAGCGCGCTGCGCGGCTGCTTTTGACAAGTCTGATGCGTTCGCTACATGTTCGACTAATTCTGATTTATTCACTGATTTTTTCTCCTCGTGGAATAGTAATGAAACGTGCTGATCATCAAACCATCTCATCAACGTCTCGTCTTGGGCCATGCTGTTACACTGACCCTGCTACCGGGTCCTACTGCCGGGAAATATCCTGCTGCACCTGAAGCCTACCTCATAATAACTGGCTTCCTCCCCCGCAATCCAACAGCTTTCTTATACCAATGTAGTAAAATTATTGTCAAGTAGGTCAGGCATCAAATCACTGAATATCTGATACAAAGACAAATCACGATCCTAATGTGTCGTCACCCTGCTTCCCGTTCTGCCAATACGGGTACTCTTCACCGCTTTGCCACTCCCTTCATCTGTGTTCTTTACGACGGACTGTAGTGGGTTCTCTACCAGTGCCAAATCCAACACCTCATCAATCCAGCGCACCGGTACAATACTCATCCGACTCTTGATGTTTTGAGGTATATCAACGAGGTCCTTCTCGTTGTCACGTGGAATTAGTACAGTTTTAATACCACCACGGTGTGCTGCCAGTAACTTCTCCTTCAAGCCGCCAATGGCCAATACCTCACCACGCAAAGTAATTTCACCGGTCATTGCCACATCAGATTTGACTGAAATTCCGGTCAATGAAGAAACGATCGCAGTACACATGCCAATGCCTGCGCTGGGGCCATCCTTAGGGGTTGCACCTTCGGGGACATGGATATGGATATCCTGTTTTTCATAAAACTCCGGGTCGATACTCAGTGATTCGCTGCGACTGCGAACTACGCTGACTGCGGCCTGGATGGACTCCTTCATCACATCACCGAGCTTGCCGGTAAAAATATGCTTTCCCTTACCCGGTACCGTTACCGACTCAATAGTCAACAATTCACCACCGACCTGGGTCCAAGCCAACCCGGTCACCTGACCAACACGATTGGTCTCATCGGCACGACCAAAATCGAACCGACGCACACCGAGATATTTAGCAAGATTCCGGCAGCCAATATGAGCACGATCCTTAACCTCACCTACCACCAGTTTTCTGGCAACCTTGCGAAAGATTTTGGCAATCTCTCGCTCCAGCGCTCTCACACCGGCTTCCCGGGTATAGTAACGCACAATATCAACCAAAGCAGAGCGAGAAATACGAACTTCATCGTCTTTGAGGCCATTGTTCTGGCGCTGTTTAGCAACCAGATATCGCTCAGCAATATTCACCTTTTCTTCCTCGGTGTAACCGGAAAGCCTGATCACTTCCATCCGATCCAGCAAAGGATCAGGAATATTCAGGGTGTTGGCCGTGGCGATGAACATGACATCGGAAAGATCATAATCTACTTCAAGGTAGTGATCACCAAAACGGTTATTCTGTTCAGGATCAAGAACCTCAAGCAGTGCTGAGGAAGGATCCCCACGAAAATCCATGGACATCTTGTCGACTTCGTCAAGCATAAACAATGGATTGCGGGTTTTCATCTTCGAAAGATTTTGAATAATCTTGCCTGGCATGGAACCGATGTAGGTCCGTCTGTGACCACGGATTTCCGCTTCATCACGAACTCCACCCAAGGACATGCGAATAAACTTGCGATTAGTCGCCCGTGCGATGGATTGACCGAGCGATGTCTTGCCGACCCCGGGAGGACCAACCAGGCAAAGTATCGGACCCTTTTGCTTTTTCACCCGCTGCTGCACAGCGAGGTACTCCAAAATACGCTCCTTAACCTTTTCAAGCCCGTAGTGATCTTCCTCAAGAATTTGTTCCGCAGCCACCAGGTCGGTACAGACCCGTGAACGTTTTTTCCACGGAACCTGCAACAACCAGTCGATGTAGTTGCGAACCACGGTTGCTTCCGCCGACATCGGCGACATCATTTTGAGTTTGCGTAATTCAGCTTCTGCCTTGTCACGCGCCTCTTTGGTCATTCCTGCCGCAGCAATCTTCTTCCCCAGCTCGTCAATTTCATTACCCCCTTCCTCCCCATCACCGAGTTCGGTCTGAATCGCTTTCATCTGCTCATTCAGGAAATACTCGCGTTGGCTTTTCTCCATCTGTTTCTTGACCCGACCACGGATTCGCTTCTCGATCTGCAATAAATCAATTTCGCTTTCCAGCACACCAAGTAAATGCTCAAGACGTTCTCGAGGCTGGATGATTTCAAGGATACGTTGCTTTTCGTCAACCTTGAGCCCAAGGTGTGCGGAAATGATATCCGCTAGTGCCGAGGGATCTTCAATACTGGATACGGAGGTCAGAACTTCAGACGGCAGCTTGTTATTGTATTTGACATATTGCTCAAATTCTTTAAGAACAGTGCGCATTAACACATCAAGTTCTCGTCGATCAATTTCATCAATATGGATAGGTGCCGTTTCCACCGTGAAACAGCTCTCAATCTGCTGGTAGCGCAGAATATGCACTCGTGATTCACCTTCAACCAGTACTTTAACGGTCCCATCAGGTAGTTTTAACAACTGCAGAATATTGGCTACGGTGCCGGTCTGATAAATAGAATCCGGAGCAGGGTCATCCTCAGTTGCATCCATTTGTGCCGTCAATACGATTTGCTTGTTATCCGCCATTGCCAGTTCAAGTGCTTTGATCGACTTGCTGCGGCCGACAAAAAGTGGGATTACCATATGCGGAAATACCACCACATCGCGTAATGGCAGCAATGGCAGCACCCGTGTCGGCTGCAAAATTACCGGATCTTCCTGGTCAGTCATCACCTGGTCAGTCATCAATTTTCCCTGGTTGGTCATTGGCTGTAAGTAGCATGCCGATTTCTGATATTTGAAGGCGATATTGCATCAGGAACAAAGTTCGGCAGCAGCTCTCATAATGGGGATAGCTCCGGCGGCTTTCAAGACCGACCTACAGACCCCTGGTGGACCAGTGAGCCATTCAATGTATTGACTCATCCTGGGGCTCATCCTGGTGTGCAAACCGGTAACTTGCATGCTGTCTTCTACGCATTAGCGTTGTGTTGTTCCGCATCCTCATATATGTACAGTGGGCGCGCACCTTCCTCTATAACGCTGGATTCAACAATCACCTTTTTAATCCCATCCAACGAAGGCAATTCGTACATAGTATCGAGTAGAGCATTTTCAAGGATTGAACGCAGACCGCGAGCTCCTGTTTTGCGCTGCATGGCCTTGCTCGCAACAGCGCGCAAAGCATCATCACGAATCTCCAGATCGACATCCTCCAGTTCGAACAGGCGGCCGTACTGCTTGACCAGAGCATTGCGAGGCTCCACCAGAATCTGCACCAGCGCTCCCTCATCAAGCTCTTCCAACGTTGCCACAATGGGTAGCCGCCCTACAAACTCTGGAATCAACCCGTATTTGATTAAATCTTCCGGCTCGATACTCTTGAGAATTTCACCAAAATTTGCCTCACTCTCCTTGCTGCGGATTTCTGCAGAAAACCCTATGCTGCTGGTTTCCTTCCGGTCACAGATGATTTTACCCAGACCTGAAAATGCACCACCGCACACGAAGAGAATATTGCTGGTGTCGACTTGCAGGAATTCCTGTTGCGGGTGCTTGCGAC